>JAFPUA010000268.1 GCA_017413305.1 Candidatus Ruminimicrobiellum caprinum | reverse complement strand
TCCCATGGCGTCAGTATAATGAATCGGAGCTTCCGTTGCAAAGCTGAACAGTCCGATACACAACCGTGCTATCTGCGTACAAGATATTACTTTAGTATTTTTTAGAGCCTGAAATATTATTTATAAAAAAATATTTACAACCTTTGGAAATTAAAAAATCAATATTTTTCTGAAATAAACTTAAATCTGCTTCATCTATATATGCCGGAAGTTCAAAATAATAATTTGTTAAATTATTCAAAGATTTAGTATTTATAATATTATTCTTGTTTAGTTTTATTACAATATTTCTTTCCTTTAAAATTTTTAACCATTTAAGGTTATCTATTCTTACAAATAAATTCGGCAGTTGTATCTTGTCAAAAGAAAAATTCTCTGTTATTGTAAGACTCTGCTGTTCACAATGTGACAATCCGGAGCCATTATCATTAATCGCTAATTGCTCATTGCTAATTTCTAATTGTTGTTTTCCATCCGCAATTTTAAAAACTTCAAAACCGTTCTCTAAATAAATATCATTATAATTTATTTCATATCCATTATTAATTTTATTACAATTTTCTATCTTTAATACAACATTTTTATCTTTCTTTTTATCCACTATTCTTAATGTATCACCAATATTTAACACATGTTCCGTGTTTAATAAAAATTTTTCTGCCGATTTATTTTCTATCGTTCCTAAAAAGAGTCCCGTACTTTTGCTTTTCTCAGGTTCAAAAATTTTATCGTTTTTGTTTAAAAAATTAAACGTGGTTTTCTGCCTTGCATAATCCAGTGCTAAAATTTCTTTTGCCTGTTTCAAATTATCTTCATAATTTGTTTCATCTGAATCTATTAACAGTCTGTACGCTGAAACAGTTTTTGCCACATAATCGGGCGACTTTAGTCTCCCCTCTATTTTCAATGATGCTACACCGATTTCCTGTAGTTTTTTAACATAATCAATCAGCTGAAAATCTTTTGGTGACAAAAAATAGCCGTTTTTACCGTCTGTCGTCCACAATCTTCTGCACGGCTGTGTACAGTGCCCCCTGTTACCACTATATCCACCAATAAAACTGGAAAAAAGGCAAAGTCCAGACACGCAGAAACATAAAGCTCCATGACAAAAAACTTCCAACTCAATGTTAGTATTATTTTTTATAGATTTTATCTCTTCAAAAGAAAGTTCTCTGGCAAGCACTACTCTATCAAAGCCCATTTTTTCGGCTTGTTTTGCACCGTAAGTGTTATGAATTGCCAATTGAGTACTTGCGTGTAAACGAATATCAGGGAAATATTTTTTTACTATATTTACAATACCCAAATCTTGCACTATAATACCATCGGCACAAGCTGCAGAAATTTGTTCTAAATTTTTTACAACATTTTTTACTTCACTGTTTTTTATTAAAGTATTTACCGTTACAAAAATCTTTACATTTTTTTCTTTAGCGAAAGAACAAATATCAACTAATTGTTTATATGAAAAATTTTTAGCTTTTGCTCTGGCACTAAAATCTTTTAACCCTAAATAAACAGCATCGGCACCGGCATTTACCGCCGCCATAAAAGATTCCATATTCCCGCTTGGTGCAAGTAATCCTATCGTCATATTACTTCAATTTTATCAAATTCAAAAACTTTTATAAAGGAAAATATTTTTTGTATTATGAAGCAGCTAACATATTTCTTATATACATTGTAGAAACGCCAACATCTTCACTTATTGACTTCGTATCAATATCAACTTTGTTAGGCAAAGTTAATATTTTTCTTTCAACTTCGCCTAAAATTGTACCGTCACTTGAGATTACTCGTTTTATATTTTCCAACCCTTCTATTTTTCTGCCGTTACAAATTTCATTTACAAATTCTTTTAACTGATCCTCTTTCGATACATCTACATTTGCTTTAAGATAAAATTTTATCTTAATTCCGTCTAATTTTGCTCTTAAATATTTTCCTGTTTCTTTGTAGTATGTATCTCCTATTACCACACCACCTAAAGATATATCTTGCGAAATTTCGTCATCAATATAAACAGCATTAAACCCTTTTGCTCTTAGAGCTTTAGCCTCTTGTTCATTTTTTGCTATTATTAAGCTTTCCTCTATACCTAACATATTTTTTATTTCATCAGAGGCTTGTATAGCTTTTTTCTGAATAGCAAACAATATAGGCTCAAACATATTCCCTATTTCATCTTCGGCAACAGATACCGCCATAGTATAATCAATTATTTCCGCTTCGTTTTCAATCGGTTCCTGTTTTTCCGTTATCGGTCTTATTTGAACAACATATATCGTTCCTTTTTCCATTGCTATTTCTATATCTGAATCATATCCATACTTATCCCTTAAATATATTCCAACTTTGCTTAAATTTATTATATCTTCCACACTGAAAATTTCTCTGGTGGAATCTTCATCCGATACAGGAGTTACATCTCCGTTAAGCCCGTATTGATATTCTTGCCTTTCCGTGATATAGTCGGTAATATCTATTTTGTTACCATCTTCAAATTGCACATACACTTTACTTTGTGCTTTCTCTCCGGATACTACTATTTCTCCTTGTCCCCACGACCCGCTTATAAGTATCTTGCCGTCTTTTACCGTCATTACGGCGCTCTTTTCACTGTCAACTGCCACCTGTACAAGTGCTGCAGGCTCAAACGCCTGCCTGTTTTCACATTGATACGCAACGCTTCTTTCGCTAAACATCGACATCAAAACAACATCTATTAAATTGTTCACTATTTCTTCACTTGCTACACCTACTTTACTTTCGCCAACACCTGCTGCGGAAAATTCCTTCCCATCTTCATTCTTAAATGCCGACCTTACGGCAAATGTTGCGTTTTCTCCAATAAGGACTTTCTTTTTTGCAGCTGCTATTTTTTTGTTTATAATCTTTGTAAGTTCCGTCAAATCTTGTTTACTTACTTGTCCAATTATTGTTCTTATTTCTTCTGCTGCTTTCCAGGCTTCCGTTCCGTCTCCGGCCTCTACGGCACGCATATACTGATGATACAAAATTTTAAAATTTTTGTTCTTTTTTTGTAATATGTTTAAAAATGCGTCCGGCCCTATCATTATTCCAAAAGGTACTTTCATATCCACATTAAGAAGTTCTCTTATTTCGTTGACGATACCTGTCATTTCGTGCAGGTTCATAGCTTTTGTTCCGAAATTATCTTTGTTTGCCGGCTCATCAAAATCTTTTACATACTTTTCGATATCGTTGCTTATTTCTCTGGCCGTTACAGGACCTCTGTTAGCTTTTGTCGTAGATACATTAGGCTCATGACTCATAGAGGATGCTTCCTGTGCCTCTTTCTGCTTATATTGTTGATATTCTTTTTTCTGCGCTCTATTAAGAGACCCGTTAAATATTATTACTCTGCCTGTCTGCCCGTCTATCGATATTTCATTTCCTTCATTAATTATTATTGTCTTTTCTACAACATTTGTAACTTCAACTCCGTTTATATTTTGCTCTTTACCTGTTTTTTCCGTATATCTTATTTCTGCAACAGTTTTACCGTTTCTTTCTACAAAAATTACCCCCGTTATTATCGTTGCAGGTATTCCTTTTTCTTTTACAATTAACCCTTGATGGCTCAGCTCCATACCGCTTGTCAGCACTACACCTTTCGCCTGCAAAGTTCCCGTCATATCTTCAGGCGACAAAAATTCTTTAAACAATATACTTTCTGAATCTGCTTCGCTTGCATCAAACACCACTTTACCAACAACCGTTCTTGTTTTTCCACCCAACAGTCTGCCCTCTTTAGAAACATTCGATGTCGCTTTTTCTCTGTTTATCAATTCTTTTTTAAAGGTTTCTTTTTCTGTTATTGCCTTTGCTCTAGGCTCTACATAAAATTTATATCCGTCTTGCAACATCTTTTCAGCTAATATTTTTGATGTCAATATCTCTCTATGTCCGTCCGTTGTTATACTTTCGGCACTTGCATATCTTATCATTGCGTTTATGGTATTTTTTAATACTTTTACAAATATATATTCTCCGGTAGAAAGTTGCAAATATCCCTCTTGGTATTGCAATTGTCCAACTACAGTTTTCGTTTCCAAACTAAATATCTGGCCATTCTGTTTGTCCAGTTCATCAACGATTGTTGCTTGTTCTAAAATATTTTCATTGTCGATATTATTTATCAAATCTTTTATATTCTCTGTTTCTTCAAAACTTTCATTTCTTACCAAGTTGCCGTTTTCGTCTATAACAATTCTTCCCTCACAAAATGCTCTTTCTATAACTTTATTGAAATATCTGTCTATGCCTCTCTGCCCTAAAAATTTTATATGAGTTTTCGGCTCTTCATATAAAAAGTCCGAATTTTCCGGTATCTCCGGCAACCCTAAATCTTTCAGTACCATATTTAAATTGTCAACAGTATCGAAAATATCTTCTTCTCTGACATGTTCATAAAATCTTGAAGCAAGCTCATATAAATCCGTAATCTCTTCTCCATACAAATTATTATCTACGGCAAACTTATGTTTTTTAGTGTAATCTTCTATACCATATAAAATATATTTGTTTTCATCATGATTTATCGTAATATAAACTATTTTCATCAGTGTATTGAATATTTCCGTCAAGTCCGTATCGTCTGTTACTCCGTTAGTCTTATCCAGCTTTGCAGAAACAAATGACAAATTTCTTTCCGTTTCAAAGCCTAAAAACTGTAACATTTTTTCTAAGCTTATGGCTCTGTATTCCATACCATTGTCATAAAAACTAAAAGACATCCCCCTATTTACATTACCTGTATTCACAACTATAGTTATGCTATGATCACCCATAGGCACAACACTTATCACTAAAGTTTCTTCATCAAAACTTATGGTTAGATAACCAAGCATTTCTATTTTGGACAAAAGCTTATGTATTCCGGGATTAATATATCCGTCTTTTGCAAAATTCAAAACAACCGCTTCTTGTATATTGTTACCATAAGGATCATCTTCTTTCATTCCGGAGTCCATTTTTTTCTTGAAATAATTTATTGATGTTTGATGAACAACATTTATTAAATCGTTAAGCGTAATATCTTTTAAATCCGCGCCAAAAATAGTATTTATTTTGTATTGATGCAGCTCTCTTTGCGTATCTATATCTATATTTTCCTGTTCAAAAAATCTGTCTATGATATTTTTTAGATATCTAACTTCAGTTTTGCTTACATTATTGGGTACTAGTTTTTCATAACAACTAAACATTTCCATAAGTGTTTTTTTAATATCTTGCAGATCGGCTTTTGAAGATAAGTTCACCAACATCTTTAATGCTTTTAAATTTTCCTTCTCTAATTTTTTATAATTTTGAAAATATGTTTTTTTGCGATTTTCTTCTTTCAGAGACAAATTTTTTATTTTTAAAAATGTATATTTGCTCATAGCTCTGTTAGATATATTTTTTATTTTTTTAACAAGCTGAGTAAAAAATATATTTTCTATTTTTATCGATGAAAATTTATTAACGCCAAAACTTTTAACAACCTTTTCTATATATTCCCGCTGCCGCTGTGAAAACAAGTCAATGTTTGCATACACCAACTCATACAACCTGAATTTTTCTTGCATATTAAAACCAAATTCTTCCGGCATTATTTTTATATTTTCATATAAGTTTTCTATTTGTTCTCTATTTAAAAATTCTTTTTTTGTAAATATCACTCTAACCAAATTAATAACATTTTTGTTTATTGGATAGCCACCGCTAAAATTCATCTTTCTTAATTCAGATATTCCATAATTGATAACTTTATTTTTTATTTTCGCTCCTAAAATTTCAAACTCGTCATAAGTCAATTGTTCCAATATCTCTTCTAAAATATCCGACGGTATATCCGTTTTATCAAACACTTCATCTAATTTTTGACAAATATCTTTCAGTTGAATAGAACTTAAATATTTTCTTTTTCTTAACAATTGAACCAAAACATTTAGTACATTTCCCTTTCCGACTTCCTGCCAAACAGAACTTCTTTCAAGAGCCAAAGAAACAAGAGTTGTTCTTTGTTCCCTCGTTAACAACGAGAAATTTACAACCATACATTCTAATATAAAATCTATGTTAAAACCTTGCTTTTCTATATTATTATCTTTTGATAGATAATTTATTGCAACAGAATAAACTTTGTTTCTGTTTTTTCTATTTAACGCCGGAGCTTTGCCGGTTATAACATATATTAAAGTTTTCTCATCATCAGCTTCTCCATAGCTTGGTTTTAACATTTCTTTATTTAACAAAAATTCTACTAAAGCATTCAACCTGTCTTGACTGTAAAAATGGGCAGTATCAAACAAATTATATGCTAACTCTCTGCACTTGTCCGTATAATCATCCATATTTATTTCTATTAATTTAAAACAGTCATCAAAGAACCCGTTAGCTCGTTCTGCTTGTTCTTTTAAATTTTCTACTACTATAAAAAAGCCTATATGTCTCGATAAACTTACCAATAAAGTTATTTTTTCTTCTTGTGATAAATAGTTCTCTCTTTTTATAACATTCATACTTTCCGCAAACATTATTTTTCTTATTTCTTCCGGAAAGAACCGCACTGCTCCGTCTGAAAAAATTTCCATTAATCTGTTTAATACCCTTACGACATCTTCTTTTTTATTTTTATCGGAACTAATAAAAGCAACAATATTTTTAGTAACGATTCTGATATTTTCCAATGACATCAATTGTAACGAAACTGCATTTTTCATACTATCAAGAATCTCTTCTACCGACATTTCTTCGTTTAGGACAACTTTTTTATGATTTTGTTCTGCTGTCGGCGTTTGTCTGGTTTGTTGATTTTGCCAAGGATACGACATATTTTCTTCGCTTACATTTTCGCTGTCGACATTATCTATCTTTGCATTTAACTTTTGTCTTTGCTGCGGTGTAAATATATCAAGATACTCTTTTACAAGCTTATACAACTTATCTTTCTGCTCATTATTAAACTCAAAATCTTCCGGCATATTTATAATATTGGCAAACAACTCTTCTTTGTATTTTGGATCCGATATAAATTCTTTTTTTTGCAATATCGCATTTAAAACATCAATAAGACTTTCAATCGTAAAATTTGCTCCTGTATGATTTACATCATCTTCTATATTCAAATAATCTATTGCACTTGCCAGTACTTCCGCCTGCAAACTTTCACTTAAAAATTCAAATTCGTAAGAGTCCAGCTCTTTCAACAATTCTATAAAAACTGCCGATGAAGCATCATTATAATGTCCGAAAAACATCACATCCAATTGTCTGCCGATATCTCCACGAAGCATTTCCAACTCTGCAGCCTGTTGCGGTTTTTTAGGATCCAACTTTTTGCTTTCTTCAATACGGTCAAACAAATCGTATATATCCTCAAAACCATTTTCATGCCAAAATGGATTCCTTTTGATAATGCCTATTACATAAAATTGTTCATCACCTATTGTTGTTATTCTTTTATCTTCAGATGTTACAGAGAAGAATGCCTCCGCCTGTTTGGCATCATTAATACCTTTATGTTCTCCGCTTAAACCAACAACAGCAGAAATATTTAAAACATCATTTGTAGGTTCTTCTTTTTGATGAACATTGTATACCGTAAACCCATTTTTGTTATATTTGAGGTATATCGGTTTGGAAAGGTCTCCAAGATTTCCGTGAATAATTGCATTTTTTATAAATTCTTGTAATGCTGCAGACTCCAAATTGCCAACAATATCATTTTCTTGTACGGAAGGAATCCAGTTTCTTTTCATAGAATCAAACACTTGGACAAAGCGTTTATACAGCGCCCACTTTTCTTTTATTGTTAAACCGGCGATATCAAAATTTCTTGAAAAAGGATATACTACCAACAATTTATTTTCTTTATTTGCAGCAGCAGTCTTTTGTTCTCTTAAAAGGATATCTCCATCAAGATAAATTGTTTCAATATCGGAATCTTCAAGTTTTAAATGTTCTTTTAAAATATCTAAATCTCTTTTATCATCGTCAGTATTAATGCGCGAAAATTTTAAATTTCTAAGTGTTTCAAAAACATCCTGCTGTTTAAGAATATATATTTCCATATTTTCATCATTGCTTCTTAATGTAAGAGTTTTTTTGTCATCAGAATTTATTATTTCTATATTAAATTCTTCTTCTATTTCTTTCTTATTGTCTCCATTCAATATGTAATGATTTTCGTTAATTGTTTTTACAAAAACTCTATCAGCAATTGTGCTATACCTCAAGGAACAAACATCATCTTTTCTTTTTAATATAATATCAACATACATATCTATGTTTGCATCATAGTCAATATCTACTTGTATTTTTTTTGTTTTAATCTCTGCTTTTACTTTTTTAGGTTCATTTTGGAATTGAATTTTGGAAGGAAGCAATGTTTTTATTGCGTAAAATTGTCTCCCACCTATATTTGTTATTCTATGTTTTTCCGGAGTTAAATATATAGAACCATCTTCGACATCTTTCTCTGCATTTTCTATTCCTTGATGATATCCGGTAAAGCCGGCAACAGCGGAAATATTCAATAACTCTTTACTTATTTCTTTTCCCTCATGGTACGCATTATATACAGTAAATCCATCCTTATCGTATTTAATATATATCGGTTTAGAAAGGTCTGCCAAGTTACCGTGAACAATTGCATTTTTTATAAATTCTTGTAAATTTCTTGAACCTATATTTCTTAATTCAAAATCTTTTATACCTGCAAATGCCGGGAACCAATTACTATCCATTAGATAACGAATTTTTATTCCAAGATACATGTATAAAGCACATTTCTTCACAAAAGATAGTTTTTCTATTTCTTTATGAACATTTGAAAAAGGATAAACTACCAACAGTTTGCTTCCGAAGTCTTCATTTATATTCGAAATTTTTTCTGTGCCGAAAAGCTCTTTCAATCTTTTGTGGATATCGCTAGGATCTTCGTCCATATAAATGGTTTTTACATCTTTGTCTTTAATATCTAGGCTTTCTTTTAAAGTATTTAATACATCTTCATCCTCTTTACTGGGAACTATCTTTTTAAAATTTATTTTTGAAACAATGTCATGAATATTGTCTTCTTTAAGTGACGCAAGCGTAGCTTTACCATCTTTACTTTTAACTGTTATTCTACCATTTGAAATGTTTATTTTTAAATTGAGAAGTTTTTCTATCTTTTCCGGAGTATTATATAAATCTTTATATTCAATTTTTTCCTGAGATGAATTCTCAAACAAAAATTCTCCATTAACAGAATAAATATAAAAATCTTTATCTCTGGGATCAAATCTTAATTGATATATATTGTTATTTTCGTTTACAAAGATATGAATATATTTATCTTCAAGTATTTTGTATCGAACAGAAACTTGAGGTTTGAATTCAGCAAAAAAAACATCATCTTTTTCTGACGCAATACTGGCTTTATAGAAATCCATACCGCCTATGTTTGTTATAGAAGTTTCTGCAACTAACGAATATTGTTTAGCATTTTCCTTAGTATTATTTAATCCTATATGACCACCGCTTAAACCCGCTGCAGCAGCAATACTTAACATTTCATTACTTGTCACATCTCCGTTATGATGAGCATTGTATACCGCAAAACCATTTTTATCATATTTGACATATATAGGTTTAGATAAATCTGCCAGATTACCATGAACAATTGCATTTTTTATAAACTCTTGCAACGCTGCAAATTTAAACTGTTCAGAAGATCTTTTATCATACTGCAAAATATATATTATCTTATAAAGTTTTTGAGCGAAATATCTGTATAAAGCATATTTCTCTTCGATTGACAAATTTCCCAAATCATATTTTTTTGACAAAGGATATATTATCAGTAATTTGTTTGTATTAACGGCATTAATTATTTTTTCTTCAACGAAATCTTCATCAATATAAATAGTTTCAACATCAGAGCCTTTAAAATACTCTTTCATAATATCTAAAGATTTTTCAGCATCATCAGAAACGGATGAAGATTTTAATGAAGATACTATTTCAATAATATCGTCTTTTTTAAGAACAAGTATTTCTGTTTTGCCATCATTACTTTCAATTTTAAACCTGTTATTATTTTTCAAAATTTGTATATTTAAATTAAATTTTTTTTCTATATCTTCTTCTTTACTATATTTTTCTTTTCCATAAAATTTATCATCTGTTTTTTCAGTTTTTATATAAAATTTATTTTGGCGTTGGTCAAACAACAAAGAAGATATTTCACCATTTCTCTTCACCAAAATATTGATATATTCATTATCATATGGATCATAATCAACAAAAACGCTCTTTTTAAACGAAATACCACTATGTTGTCCCGAACGAGCTGTTGTTTTTTTGACAAAATTGAGAAGGCTAAACGGCCATTTTTCGTTATTTTCTATCGCCGGATTACCTATAAAGGAAATCAAGACATTTATAGCTTGTTTTAATATGTTGTTTTCTGAAAGCATTTTTATTATTTTCTTAAGATTATCTTTATCTTTCAGAAGACTATTTAAACTTTCTTTCCTTATTTTATTTACAACTTCAGCAGTAACTTTTTCTTTTAAGCTGTCACCTACTCTTTCTTTTATTATCTCTAACATTCTTGTTTTTACATCACCGGCTTCATCACTTTCAAGCAATACTGATAAATTTATAGCCGTTCCATCAATATTTTGCAATATAGATGTTTCTACTTGTTTATTATGTTTTGCTTCCTCCACCGATTCTTTGCCATATATCTCTATAAGTTCATTTTCTTTTATTTTTAAACTAAGAAGTAATTTTATTTGTTCTATTACTGATAACGATGTTACCAAACTTGCCATTGTTTGGAAAGATATTTTGCTTTGTTCTTTTACTATACTATGATAAGTTTGCTCTGCAAGTTCTACTCCATCTGTAACATTCGGAGTTATTACAATATAACTTACTCCTCGATCTTTTAAAATTTCTGTTACTGTCTGCGAATGAAACCCTCCGGTAATGACGACATCGATGGTTTTTACATTTTTCATATTCTCAATGATTTTACTAACGACAGCTGATGGCGAAGAGATTTCTTCCGACCTTCCGACCTTCTGACCTTCCGTCCTTCCGTTCGTTTGCTGCTCTACAG
>JAFPUA010000267.1 GCA_017413305.1 Candidatus Ruminimicrobiellum caprinum | reverse complement strand
TTTTGAAATTTTTGATAAATCCGCAATTTTATCTACTGTATAACCTCTTCTGAAAGCTTCATAAATTGCAAATACTCTTAAATTTGTAGGGTTTGCAATTTCGTATTCCAGCTCTTTCTTTGTTGCATTTTTAAAGCGTCCTGCCGTTATTCCCTCGTCATTTTCATTTACCATTCTTATGGCTTTTTGCAATATCTCACAGAAATTTCTGCCGATTGCCATTACTTCACCGACGGATTTCATCTGTGTGCCCAACAATTTTGAAACGCCTGAGAACTTTGTTAAATCCCATCTTGGGACTTTTAAAGTTACATAGTCAAGCGATGGTTCATAAAATGCCGATGTAGTCTGCGTGACTGGATTTTTAAGTTCAAGAAGATTAAATCCGGACACAACTTTTGCTGCGATATAAGCTATCGGGTATCCTGTTGCTTTGGAAGCAAGTGCCGACGAACGGGACAATCTTGCATTTATTTCTATAACATAAAATTCTTTTTTGTCGGGGCTTAATGCAAACTGAACATTACATTCCCCTATTACACCTATATTGTGGACAATTTTTATTGCCGTATCACGCAACATATTGTTTTCTATATTATCTATCGTCTGACACGGAGCAACAACTATTGAATCTCCAGTATGTATGCCCATAGGATCGAAATTTTCCATATTACAGATTGTTATACAGTTGCCTTGTCTGTCCCTCATTACTTCATATTCTATTTCTTTCCAGCCGTATAACGATTTTTCTATCAATATTTGCGGAACGCTCATTAATGCTGCAGATGCAAGATTTTTAAGAGTTTCTTTATCTTCTGCCAGTCCGCTGCCGAGACCGCCTAAAGCAAATGCAGACCTTGTTATAACAGGATAGCCTATTTCTTCCGCAACGGCTAACGCTTCTTTTACGGAAGAAACTGCCTTACTTGCAGGGATAGGAACATTTATTTCTTTCATTTTTGCAGCAAACAAATCTCTGTTCTCCGACATTTCAAGGGAATCTACAGTTGTGCCTAATACTTCAACACCGTATTTCTGCAATACTCCCGATTTCTGTAATTCTATAACACAGTTTAATGCAGTTTGTCCGCCGAAACTTGATATTATACCTACCGGTTTTTCCTGTTCGATAACTTTTTCTACCCAAAAAGGTGTAACAGGATATAAATAAACTTTTTTATCCGTATCGGAATTTGTTTGTACCGATGCAATATTAGGATTTACTACTATTACTTCAAGGTTTTCTTCCTGAAGGGCTTTTACGGCTTGAGAACCGGAATAATCAAATTCCCCCGCTTGTCCTATGGACAATGCACCTGAACCAAGCAAGATTACTTTCTGTTTTTTATTATTTTTAGGTTTTAAAGAATTTATTATAGGCATTTTATGAACTCCGTAATTATCCATCCTGTATCGTTAGGTCCGCTTGAAGCTTCCGGATGGAACTGAACCGACATAAACGGTTTTGTCTTATGTTTTATACCTTCAACACCTTTATCGTTTGCATTTTCAAACCATAAATCCCAATCTTTGCCGATAGTTGATGCATCAACTGTATAGCTGTGATTTTGGCTTGTCATAAAAGCCTTCTGTTCGGGAATTATAAATACGGGCTGATTGTGACTTCTGTGCCCGTAAGGCATCTTTTTTATCTTTGCACCGCTTGCAAGCGATATTATCTGATGTCCTAAACATATTCCCAAAACGGGTTTGTCCCCGTCTAATAATTTTTTTACCCTTTCTACAAGGTCGCCTGTGTTTCGCGGATCGCCCGGGCCGTTGCTTATTAGCCAACCGTCAGCTTCAACTGTAGAAAAGTCTGTATCCCACGGCAGTAATTCTATCTGACAGCCTTTATCTACAAGCATTCTTAATATATTCCATTTAACACCGCAGTCAACGACGGCAACTTTTTTCTTGCCTGTACCGAAAACTTTTCTTTCTTTTGTTGATACTGTCGGCATAAGGTTAAACTTTGACGGATCTATATATTCATCTTTTTTGAAATTTTCTATAAAAGGAAATTTTTTGATTGTATTTTCTTTTTTTGCACCTTCGGGGATTATCCAGCCGAAAAGGTTTCTGGTGTTTCTTATGGTTTGAACCAAATATCTTGTATCAATTCCCATAATTCCGGGAACTTTCTGTTCTATCATCCATTGTTCTAACGGTATCATACTTCCGTAATGATAACTTTCATCAAAAATCTCAGAGACTATAATTCCCTGAGTTTTTATTGAAGAACTTTCATGTCCGAAAGAAGTTAAAAAATTGTTGTCTGTAAGTTTCGGAACGCCGTAATTTCCTATAAGGCAGAAACTGAAAACAAGTATTTGTCCGATATATGATGGATCCGACATTGATTCGCTGTAACCGAGCATTCCGGTATTAAATACCATTTCCCCGCTTACCGCTGCGTCGTAGCCGATAAGTTTTCCTTCAAACTTCATACCGTTTGACAATTCTAAAGTTGCTTTTTTTCTTTTTTTCA
>JAFPUA010000266.1 GCA_017413305.1 Candidatus Ruminimicrobiellum caprinum | reverse complement strand
CTCCGAACACTACCAAAATTAAAGTCATCTGTAAAATAACTTTGGAGTGGAAAGTAAGCCTAATGCTTTTTCCTCTAATGTTATCTAAAAGATCAACAAGAACAAAAAAACCTAAACTTCCCAAAACTACAAGTATAACAACCGAGTATAAAATTATCGGATTTATTGCAAAACTTTCAAGACTGTTAGTAAAAGGACTGAAGCCACCATTACAAAAAGCAGATATGGAATGAAATATTCCATAATATATCGACTTTCCTAACGGGAAAATCTTTGCAAAACCGACAGTCATGACTGCCGCACCGATTAATTCTATACCTAAAACTATTAAAACAGCTTTTTCTAAAAGCTTAAATAAATCATTAAAAGAACTTATATCAAATAAATCCTGCATTATTTTTCTGTCTTTCAATGCCAGCTTTCCAAAGAGTAATCCTAACCCGGTGGAAACTAACATGTAGCCTAAACCGCCTATCTGCAGCAAACACAAAATAACTATTTGACCAAACTGCGTAAAATATGTACCTATGCTTACTACCGACAAACCCGTTACACAAACTGCCGATGTCGCCGTAAATAAGTTAGTTAACAGAGAAAATTCGGCACCTTCCTGCAGGGCACAAGGCAGACTTAATAACAATGTCCCCAAACATATAAGAGCTGCAAAAAACAGTATTATAGTTTTTATAGGAGATGAATTCATAAAGCTTCTTATGCTGCTTTAGCTATTTCTACCAACTGTTTAAATGTTGCTGCATCTGTAACTGCAATTTCTGCAAGCATTTTTCTATCAAGAATAACATTTGCTTTTTTCAAACCATGGATAAATCTGTTGTAAGATAAACCTTCTTCTCTTACAGCTGCATTAAGACGAACTATCCACATTCTTCTAAATGTACCTTTCCTGTCTTTTCTGTCATTATATGCATATACCAAAGATTTTTCAACCTGCTGAATTACCATTCTCCAACGGTTTTTCTTTGTTGCATAATATCCTTTAGCAAGTCTGAAAGTTTTTTTCTTTCTTTGTCTTGTATAAACTACACTTTTTGCTCTCATTAGTAATTCTCCTTAAAAAATTCAACAAATACTTCTTAATTTATTTTGAATACGGCATAAACTTAATCATTCTTGTCATATCCGTGGCATCTACTATTCCGGATTTTCTGAAACTTCTTGTTTTCTTAGGTGCTGTACCTGTAAGTAAGTGTCTTGCACCCGGTTTTTTAAATTTCAATTTACCTGTGCCTGTAGATCTGAATCTTTTTTTGGCACCTGTATGAGTTTTCATCTTAGGCATAATTTGTATTCCTCCAATTTATATTTATTTTTTTGTTTTCTTCGGTGTTAAAGTTGCAAAAGATCTTGTTCCCATAGAGGACAATTTCCCCTCAACAGCCGCAATATCCGCAACTTGTTCTTTTACTTTTTCAAGTACTGCCAAACCTAAATCTTTATGCTGCATTTCTCTTCCGGAAAACATAACTGTTATCTGTACTTTGTTTCCGTCTTCAAGAAACTCTCTTATTTTATTAAGCTTCACATTAAAATCATTTTCGGCAATTCTTGTTCTAAGTCTCACTTCTTTTAACTGAATATTTTTCTGTTTCTTCTTAGACTCTTTCTCTTTCTTAGATAAATCGTAGCGGAACTTAGAATAATCTATAATTTTGCATACAGGCGGTTTTGCCTGTGGCGATATTTCTATCAAATCCAACCCTGCAATCCTTGCTCTTTTTAAAGCTTCAGCTGTAGGTACTATACCAACTTGTTCGCCTTTTTCATCAATAAGTCTTACTTCCGGAACTCTTATGTACTGATTAGTACGATATCTCTTTATATCTATACTATCCTCCTCGCAGGACACGCCTGCACAAAATAAAAATAGAACGGTCTAAAGATACTCCGTCCCATAAAAATAAATAGTAAACAACTCTAAATAATTTTAAAACTGTAACCTTTTCCCATTGTACTGCAGGTGAAGGTGAGTCGGGACGACTTCTTTAAATTTTAACAACCTGGTTATTATAAGAAATTAAAAAACATTTGTCAAGCTACAGTATTACTTTTCCATCAGAAAAAGCTTTTCCTGCAATTCCTGAAATTTTTAAATAATTATGGTTCACACTGTCATAGCTGATAGCTTGAAGCTTTTCAGGGTCTATATTTCCGTTTGCAGCCAAAACTTTTTCATCGGCACTGACATTAACTATATCGGCAATGATATTGCCGTTATCATCAAATTTTATCAAACTACATTCAAGTGTCATAGGAAGTTCTTTTATTATAGGAGCATTAACAAAAGAACTTTTTTCTATATTAAAACCTGCTTTTTTAAGCTTATTTGGAACTTTATTTCCTGATGCTAACCCTAAATAGTCACACTCTTTTACATGAGCAGCATCTGCAATACTAACAGTAAAAGCTTTTGTCTGTTTAATAT
>JAFPUA010000265.1 GCA_017413305.1 Candidatus Ruminimicrobiellum caprinum | reverse complement strand
TAGTCAAATCTATTGACGAATACAAATCTTCAGATTCTTCTTTTGCTCTAAAAGCTCTACCGTCAATGTAAAAAGTTACTTCGGTAATTTGTCTATTTTTTTCCACGGACAAAATAACATGAGCTCTTACAGTATCTCCGTCAAAATACTTACCCGCTTTTGAAATCTTCTGTCTTACATAAGAACCGATAGCATCTGTCAACTTCAAGTGCCTTGCAGTGATATTAATTTGCATACTCAGACTCCTTTTACATCAGTATTAATTTATACCATTTTTTGCTTTTAAAAGCAATCTTATAAGTAATTATAGTCTATATTTACAAAAATTACAACCCTTTTTTACTTTTTAGAAAAATCCACTATTAGTTATCTTTCTGTCTCCACCTTCTATGAAACCAAAACCAATAAGATGGATATTTCTCTACATATTTTTGTAAAATTTTATTATATTCCGTAATTATTTTTTTAACTTTTTCGTCCTCTGTTCCAACATCATCAACAAGAATTTCTTCAAATGTGGCAACATATCTTCCGTCAGGCTGACGCACACAGAACCCGGCTATTATCGGGCAGCCTGCTTTTAAAGCAAATACCGCAGGCCCTTTAGGTGTGGAAACATCTCCGAAGAAAAAAGGAGTATATACCCCTTGATCTCCTGCATGCTGATCAGCAAGAATTGCAACAAACTCTTTTCTCTTTAAAGCCCTCAATACTCCTATAGGAGCAACTTCTTTATAAATAGTTTTATATCCTCTGTTTGATCTGATACCGTTTATCATTTCATCAAAATACGGATTTTCCTGTTTAGCAACAATAACCGATAACGGATATCTTTTTGCAAAAGATATTGCAAGCATTTCCCAGTTGCCGAAATGTGCCGAAAGCATTATCGCACCTTTTCCCTGTTTTATGGAGTTTTCTACAAGATAAATATTCTCGAAATTCACAAAATTTTTCAATTGTTTGTCGGACATTTTACTCACAAAAATTATTTCAACCACGGTACAAACAAATTGTTTATAGACATCCTTTGCAATTTCATTTATTTCTTTTTGAGTTTTATTGGGAAAAGCTTTCGTCAAAGAGCTTATTATATGTTTTTTCCTTATAGGAATAAATTTAAAAACAATATCTGCCAAAATAAAACCAAATTTTTTAGCGGTATTCATTGAGAACAAATACAAAAAAGCTATTGTAGCTTTTAATGCATAATATTCTATCAGGTGTTGTAATTTTTTATTCTTTTTCATTGCTTTTAATAAAAAACTTTGCAAAAAAACTTCTTTTAATATCTATAGCTTTATTATGACAAAGCTCATGACAACAAAAACACGATATACATTTATTTCTTTTGATAACAGGATGAACAGTTACGCCTTCAACAAAATGTATTGTGTTTGCCGGACAATGTTTTACACACTGCAAACAGTTAACACATTTATCATCGTTTATTATAGGTGCTATCCAAACAAGTTTCCCGATATATTTTGCAATAAATCTTGAAATTTTTCTCGGCAAAAAATTAATTAATCTTTTCGTAACAGGAAGCTTAATATTCTCAAAATTAAATTTACTTAAATCATCACCGACATAAGTAATATTTTTCAAATTAACATTACCTAAATTTTTTTCTTGTAAAGGTTTAATCAAAATATTATTTTTAAGTTCAAAACCAAATTTGCTTAAAAAGAATGTATCAAGCGCAACGGTATCTTTGGATGCGGCAATAATATTGTAACTCCTCTTTTTCCCGCTTATGCTCGGGCCATTCCCCTCTAAACCTTCAACACCATCAACCAGTGTAAACAAAAGTTTTTCTTTAACCATTCTATATATTTCACTAAGAAGATAAGAAAAATCATATGGAGATGGTGCTAATTTATGATATTCCATTTTCCCTGTTCCGGGAATAGTTCCATAAAAATTTTTTACACCGCACGAAAATCCCATAAGTGTATGCGTTTTAAGCTTAGGAATATTTATTATTGCATCACAATCTATAAGAGCTTTCGTTACACAAATTTGTTTTATAGTCGGATGCTGAACGGAAACTTCTATTGAACCGCATTTTTCAAAATTTAAAAGTTCAACATTTTCTTCTTTAGCCATTCTGAGCATTCCGGTTTTTTCCCAAATATGCTCAATGCCGTTAAGCAAGTTCCCGGGGCTATCCCCTACAACTGGTTTGGATCCGGCAAGTTTTACTATACGCACTATAGCTCTTACAACTTCAGGGTGAGTAGTAATCGCCTGTTCCGGAGAATATGCACTTAATAAATTGGGCTTTATTAAAATAGTCTTATTCGGTTTAATTATTTCACTTATGCTGTCCAAAGATTTTATTGCATTATTAACAGCATTAAAAATACTATCTCTATCGTAATTGTTGCAATAATAAGCAGATATGACTGTTTTAAACATCAAGTGTTAGTTATCCTTTTTAGACAGAATTTCATCTATTACTTTTTCACTGTCTTTATTCATTCTTACAGCAATTATCTTAGATATACCCTGTTGCTCCATAGTAACACCGTAAAGAGTATCTGCCATTTCCATTGTTCTCTTATTATGAGTAACAACCATAAACTGAGTTTTTTGTGCAAACTCTCTTATTATATTATTGTACCTGCCGACATTAGCATCGTCGAAAGGAGCATCAACTTCGTCCAAAATACAGAACGGAGACGGTTTAACCATAAAGAAAGAAAACAAAAGCGCAACTGCAGTAAAAGCCTTCTCACCGCCGGAACACTGCATTATATTTTTAACGGTTTTACCGGGAGGTTGAGCCTTAATATCTACACCGGACTCAAGCAAATTATTCTCATCCGTTAAAATAAGATCTGCTTCTCCTCCGCCGAAAACTTTCTTATATAACAATTTAAAATGTTCTCTGACTTCGTCAAAAGTTTTCTTGAAATTTTCTATGGTAGTATCATTTATTTTTTTAATAGTTTCTTCTAAATCCTGTTTAGCTTTTGCCAAATCTTTTTTCTGTGCTTGTATAAACTCATATCTCTGAGATAAAGTTTCATATTCTTCTTCCGCACTCCAATTAATTGCTCCAAAACTTTCTATCTTTTTCTTAAGACGAGCAATTTCTTCTTTATTTACTTCTACACCGATATATTCATCTTTTATCTCGTCGTAAGTTTTACCGTAAGTTTCCTGTATTTGTAATTCTAAAATATTTTTTTGAGAAACGAAACTAGACTGATCTTTTTCCAAAGAATTTACTTCATCATTAAGCATATTAACTTTA
>JAFPUA010000264.1 GCA_017413305.1 Candidatus Ruminimicrobiellum caprinum | reverse complement strand
TTGAATCATTGTCTTTTCCTTATGCTTTGTTTACAACTGCTGTCAAAATCCATCTTTTGGTTTTTGACATAGGTCTTGATTCCATTATAGAAACTAAATCACCCATTTTAGACTCATTCTTTTCGTCATGAACAGAAAACTTAGATTTTACTCTTATTATTCTGCCATACAATGGATGTTTAATTGTTCTTTCAACAGCCACAACTCTTGTTTTAGAAGACTTGTCGCTAACTACTATTCCTTGCATTACTTTTCTTTTTCCTCTAGCTTCCATTGTTCCTTCCTATTGGGAATTAGTTTCCCTTTTTTTGCTCAGCAAGAAGTGTTTTAACTCTTGCTATGTTTTTTCTCATCTCTCTGAGTTCGAGAGGATTTTTTAACGGAGCTGCTGAATTTCTAAATTTTAACTTGTAGTATTTTTCTTCAAGTTCGGTAAGTTTAGCATTCAGTTCTGCCGCTGACATACTCTTTATTTCTTGCCAATTTTTCTGTTTCATAATTAACTCTTTCCGTTATTATATTTCTTGTCTTACTAAAATCTTGCAATGTATAGGCAACTTGTCGGAAGCAAGCTTAAGTGCTGCCCTTGCATCAGCTTCCGGAATACCTTCCATTTCAAACATTACTCTACCCGGCTTAACTACTGCTACCCAAAACTGCGGATCGCCTTTACCTTTACCCATTCTTGTTTCAGCAGGTTTCTTGGTAATGGACTTATCTGGGAATACTCTTATCCAGATTTTTCCGCCTTTCTTGGTGAACTTTGTCAAAGCTATACGAGCAGCTTCTATCTGGTTACTGTTTAACCAAACAGGCTCAAGAGCTTGAAGTCCGAAAGTACCAAAAGAAAGAGATGTTCCGCCTTTGGCGTATCCTTTCATTCTTCCTCTCTGAGTCTTTCTATATTTTACTCTCTTTGGCATCAACATATATTTTGTCCTTCCTTACTTATTATCTGTAGCAGCCTGAGATGCTGCACCTACTTCATCAACATTTTCAACAAGTTTCGCTTCTTCTAAAAGTTCTTTTGCTGTTTTCTGAAAATGTTCTTTTTTGAATATCCATACTTTGATACCGATTTTTCCCATAGTAGTATTTGCTTCTGAAAAACCGTAATCAATTTCTGCTCTGAAAGTCTGAAGAGGAACGCGTCCTTCTTTCAACCATTCAGTTCTTGCAATTTCAGCACCGCCAAGTCTTCCGGAACACATAACCTTGATACCTTGAGCACCGGCAGCCATAGCTTTCTCGATAACTTTTTTCATTGCTCTTCTAAAAGCAACCTGTTTTTCGAGTTGATATGCAATACCGTCGGCAGCAAGCTGAGCATCAATTTCTGCTCTTTTGATTTCCATTACATTAACAAATGCTTTTCTACCGGTCATCTGTTCAACTTCGGTTCTGATATTTTCTATACCTTGTCCGCCTTTACCGATAACAATACCGGGTCTGGATGTATAGATATTTACTCTGATATACTTTCCTGCTCTTTCAAGACCGATTTTTGATACTGAAGCCATTTTTAATTTTTCTTTTAAATAGCCTCTTACTCTAAAATCTTCCTCTATAAAGTCAGGCATTTCTTTTAGATTAAACCACTTGGAATCCCAATCCTTGATGTAGCCTACTCTAACACTCTTAGGATGAATTTTATGACCCATAAATCTATTACCTTTTTATACTAAATTTTTTATTCAGCTGCTTTTTCTTCAGCTTTTTTTGCAGTCTTTTTAGAAGCTGCTTTCTTTGGTGCAGCTTTTTCTGTTTCAGCTGCAGGAGCTGCAACTTTTTTTGCTGCTTTTTTCTTTCTCTTTTCTGGAACAACACCTTCATCTGTAACGATTATCGTCAAGTGAGATGTTTTTCTCTTATAAGGAAGACCTCTTCCCATAGGACCCGGTCTCATTCTTTTCAATGTAGGACCTTGCCCTACCCAGGCTTCCTTAACTTTCAGCCCGGAAAAGTCATTAAGTTTGCCGGAATTTGCAACTGCACTTTTCAAAACTTTTTCTACAAGTTCAGTTGAATTTTTAGGTAAGAAAGAAAGAATTTCAAATGCTTTTTCCACTCTTTGATTTCTTATAACGGTTAAAACCTGATTAACTTTTCTTGGAGCATATCTTACAAATCTTGCTATTGCTCTTGCTTCCATCTTTTTTCTCTCTCTTTTTTATTCGCTTAATTTTTTTAGAAACTTATAAATCTTTATATAATATTTTCAATATTATGTTAAAGAAGTTTCCTGCTTAGTCATTCCACCATGACCTTTAAAAATTCTGGTAGGTGCGAATTCACCAAGCTTATGACCAACCATTTGTTCCGATATAAATACCGGAAGAAACTTTTTGCCATTATGTATTGCTAATGTGTGTCCTACGAAGTCAGGCGTAATCACTGAAGATCTTGCCCAAGTTTTTATTATTTTCTTTTCGCCGGACTTATTGAGCTGCTGCATTTTATTCAAAAGTTTAGCGTCTACATAAGGTCCTTTTTTAATTGACCTACTCATTTCCTGCTCCTGTTCTAGAATTACTTCTTAGCCTTATTTCTGTGGCTTACTATCATCCAATCCCAAACTTTCTTTGGTCTTGTTTTGAAACCCTTTGCCGGTTGATTCCATGGACTGCGAGGTTGATTGTTGCCTTTTGATCTACCTCTACCACCACCGTGTGGATGGTCAACTGAGTTCATGGCGGTACCACGCACATGAGGTTTCTTACCGAAGTGGCGATGTCTTCCAGCTGAACCTATTGAAACATTTTCATGTTCAATATTTCCAACTTGTCCCACTGTTGCATAACACCTAACTAGAACTAGTCTTATTTCTCCGGAAGGCATTCTTACATGAGCATATTCGTCTTCTTTTGCGAGTAACTGCGCGGAAGAACCTGCTGATCTTACCAGCTGTGCTCCTTTACCCGGAACCAGTTCCAAATTATGTATAAATGTACCTACTGGCATTGCGGAAAGAGGAAGTGCGTTACCATCTTTTATCTCGGCATCCGGTCCGGACATTACGACATCCCCAACCTTCAATCCCTTAGGTTGTATTATATATCTTTTTTCACCGTCTTCATACTGCAACAAAGCTATTCTACTTGATCTGTTAGGATCATATTCTATAGATATAACTTTTGCAGGCATATTGATCTTATCTCTTTTAAAATCAATAATTCTGTAATATCTTTTGTGCTCTCCGCCTCTGAAACGAACCATAACCTGGCCGGTATTATTTCTACCGCCGGTCTTCTTTGCGGGAACGATTAAAGATTTTTCTGGTTTGTTTGTAGTGATTTCAGAGAAATCTTCTACAGTGATGAATCTTCTTACAGGTGTGTAAGGTTTAAATGTTTTAATTGGCATACTCTTTTTCCTTTTTTTCGGGCGGAAAGGAACTTTAACATTCGGGCTAAGTCCCCTCTCTTTTTAATTACCTTCTTAGACTTCTATCTGTTACAATATACTTCTAAGAGATGACCCATATTTTTTTCTTTATAACAACTATATTTGCAGAAGAATTTTTCCTCTGCAAATATGTGTTAAATTATCTTAGTCTTCTAAATTTATTTCTTGACCGTCTTTAAGCTTAATAATAGCTTTTTTCCAGTCACTCTTTTTGCCTTCATGCATACCCATTCTTTTGGCTTTTCCGCCGAAGTTTGCTGTATGAACGCTGACAACTTTTACATTAAACATTTCTTCTATTGCCTGTTTAATCTGATACTTATTAGCATCTTTATCGACAACAAAAGTATATTTATTTTCTTTTTCTTTTGCAATGGAAGCTTTTTCCGTTACAATAGGTTTCTTAACAATATTTCTTATATCCATTTTATTCTCTCTTATGCCTGCTTTTGTTTTATACTGTCGATTGCTTCAGGTGTTGTAACAATCTTGTCTGCCCACATAACTTCGTAAGCATTCAAGTTTGCAATCTGTGCAACAACTACATTCTTAATATTCTTTGCTGCTGTTTTTACAACATCATCATTTTTGGAAAGTGCTATTATAACTTTTTTTCCATCAATTTTCAAGTTTTTTAAGAATGTTGCAACATTTTTTGTTTTAGCTTCGTCGAACTTAATCAAATCTACTAAAACTAAATTATTTTCTTTTGCTAAGTTTGAAAATGCCATACTTAAAGCAAGTCTTCTTTTCTGTTTGGACATCTTCTGATAATAATCTCTGGGCTGAGGTCCGAAAATGATACCACCTTTTCTCCATAAAGGAGAGTTTTTCTGACCTGCTCTTGCATTACCTGTTCCTTTCTGTTTCCATGGTTTTGCACCTGAAAAAGAAACTTCACCTCTTGTTTTAGTGGCGTGCGTTCCAGATCTTAAGTTTGCAAGATACCCTGTTGTTATTTCGTGAAGAAGAGCCGATTTAACTTCGGTATTAAAAAATGCCGGAAGTTCATATTTCCCTTTTTCTTTTCCTTCAACATTATAAACTATTGTATCCATTCTTTTTTACCCTATACTAAATTATTTTTTCTTTGCTGCTTTCTTTTCTTCTTTCTGAACAACAGGAACTTTCTTTACCGTGTTATTAACGATAAGTGTACCTTTTTTAACTGAAGGAACAGCTCCTCTTACAAGAAGAACATTTTTTTCTGCATCAACATTTACGACGAGAAGTTTCTGAACTGTTACAAGTTCCTGTCCTAAATGTCCGGACATTCTCATACCTTTAAACAATTTCTGAGGTCCCTGTCCGCCTGAAGATCCTCTTGCTCTCATTCTGTCGGATTGACCTCTGGTCCTTGGCTGCATACCGAAATTATGTCTTTTAATAACGCCGGCAAAACCTTTACCTTTGGAAATTCCGCTTACATCAACATAGTCTCCTGCTTTGAATATGTCAGCTTTAATTTCCTGACCTACAGTTAAACCTGATACATCATCAAGTCTGAACTCTTTCAAAACTTTTTTAGGAGCTATATTATTTTTTTTCAAGTGTCCGAGTTCAGCTTTAGTAAGCTTCTTCTCTTCAACATCTTTAAAACCTAACTGTACAGCATTATAGCCGTCAGTTTCAACGGTCTTTATCGCAGTAACAACACATGGTCCTGCTTCTATCACCGTTACTGGCACAAGTTTGCCTTTTTCATCAAAAACCTGTGTCATACCTATCTTTGAACCAATTATAGACTTTAACATATTTTCTCTCTACTTTAATTTAATTTAAGCTTAAAGCTTATAGCTTAGGGCTTACAGTTTAACGTACAAATCTGCACAATAAACTTTCAGTTTTAAGCTGTCAGCTGTAAACTGATATAATTTCGCTCAAGCAAAATTACATCTTAATTTCAATATCTACTCCTGCAGGAAGATCGAGTTTCATCAACTCTTCTACCGTTCCTGAAGAAGGTTCACAAATATCAAGCAATCTTTTGTGAACTCTCATTTCAAACTGTTCTCTTGATTTTTTATCTGTATGAACAGATCTGTTAACAGTATATTTCTTTATGTTTGTAGGAAGCAACATAGGTCCGGTGATTGTTGCACCTGTTCTTCTTGCTGTTTCTACAATTTTCTTTAAAGAATCATCTAACATTTTGCAATCATAAGAACGAAGTTTTATTCTGATTCTATCTGTTTTACTTATTGTTACTTTTTCGTTTGGCATATTATTTTTCCTGTTATATTATTCAATCAAATTAGTCAAGTATCTTTGTAACAACACCTGATCCAACCGTTCTTCCACCTTCTCTTATTGCGAATCTCAACTGCTCTTCCATTGCTACCGGCATTATCAATTCTACTTCC
>JAFPUA010000263.1 GCA_017413305.1 Candidatus Ruminimicrobiellum caprinum | reverse complement strand
CATCGATGACGAATATCTTTCTTTAGTACAAAATTGGTATAAGAACAGAATGAACTGGAACATAAAAAAAGAAGAAATTTTATGTATTCCCAGTGTAATGTTCGGTATATCTGCAGCAATAAGAGCTTTAACAAAAGTAGGGGATTCTGTTTTAATTTCTCAGCCTGTATATTATCCTTTTATGGATATCGTTAAAGATAATGATAGAAAACTTATAGTTACTCCTCTTATTTTTAACGGTAAAAAATACGAAATAGATTTTAAAGATTTTGAAAATAAAATAAAACAAAATAAAGTTAAAATTTATATATTATGCTCACCGCATAATCCGGTAAGCAGAGTTTGGACAAAAAATGAACTTTTGGAAATTGCAAAGATATGTATAAAAAATAATGTAATTATAGTATCGGACGAAATTCATTCCGATTTTGTTTACGACAATTATCAGCATTATCCTATAAGTTCACTTTCGGAACAAATTGCACAAAAGACAATAACGGCAATTGCACCTACAAAAACTTTTAATCTTGCCGGGTTGCAGACTGCACATTTGGTAATACAAAATAAAAAGATAAGAGAACAAGTTGTTAAATCTGTAAATGCAACAGGTTTTCATGTATTAACAAAACCTGCAATAGAAGCAGTAAAAGCAGTTTATAGAGACGGCGAGGACTGGTTTAATACATTACTAAAATACTTACAACAGAACAGAGCTATTTTGATAAACGGTTTTACCGGAACAAAAATTTCCGTTCAAAATATGGAAGGAACATATTTAGCTTGGCTTAATTGCAAAGAATTGAATTTAAGTTGCAATCAAATAGAAAGATTGTTTCTAAAAGCAGGTGTTTGGTTACATAAAGGTTCAACTTTCGGTACAGGCGGGCAAGGTTATATGAGATTAAATATTGCATGCTCACAAAAGACATTAAAAACGGCAATTAAAAGAATAAAACAGGTAATTTAGTGTATGGAAAAAAGAGCTTTAATTGCTATGAGCGGTGGGGTAGATTCAAGTGTTGCGGCTTTTTTGTTGAAACAACAAGGGTATGAATGTATCGGTTGTACAATGAAACTTTATAATAATGATGATATAGGTGTAAAAAGCAGAACATGTTGTTCTCTAAACGATGTACAAGATGCAAGATCTGTTGCTTATAAATTGAATATGAAATATTATGTTTTAAATTTTTCCGATGACTTTAAAAATAAAGTTATAGATAAGTTTGTTGAAAGTTATGAAGGCGGAAAAACTCCGAACCCTTGTATAGATTGTAATAAATATATGAAGTTTGAAAAACTTTATAATATGGCACAAAATTTAGACTGTAACTATATAGTTACAGGTCATTATGCAAGAATTGAGAATATTCACGGGAAATATTATTTAAAAAAAGCAATAGATAATACAAAAGACCAAAGTTATGTTTTATACAATTTAACACAAGAACAACTTGCACATACTTTGTTTCCTGTAGGCGGATTACATAAAACGGAAATCAGAGACATTGCAAAAGAAAACGGTTTTGTTAATGCTTCAAAACCCGACAGTCAGGATATATGCTTT
>JAFPUA010000262.1 GCA_017413305.1 Candidatus Ruminimicrobiellum caprinum | reverse complement strand
GACGGCGATATTCAAACAATGACAGCTTTTCTTGATGTAAATACTCACTACAAAATTCAAAAATGTAACGAAGTAAAGCTCCCCGAAGGTTTTTTACCTGCATAAAAACAGAGAGGAAAATAAAATGAAATTTTTCGGTACTGACGGAATAAGAGGTAAAGCGGACTCTTTCCCTTTTGATAATAATACGGTTTCTCTTATAGGATATGTTTTAGCGGAATCTGTGAACAAAAAAGGTAACGGAATTCTTATCGGCAGAGATACTCGTCAGTCCGGAAAAAGAATACTTAATGCACTGACAAAAGGTATTAACGCCGCAGGTGTAAAAGTAACGGATTTAGGTGTTTTACCGACACCGGCAGTAGCGTATATCTTAAAAAACAACAGCTATCAGGCAGGCATAGTAATTTCCGCATCGCATAACCCTTATACGGATAACGGAATAAAATTTTTCAGTGCCAAAGGAACAAAATTTCCCGATGCAACGGAAGCCAAACTTGAAAAGAATTTAGTTAAATACATCGACGAAAAAAAAGTTTTAAAAAACGGTTCTAAAATTAAAAACTGCTCATCCAAAGACAGCCAAAAACTTGTAAACCAATACAAAGATTTTTTAGTTTCTCTTATGCCTGAAAATGCACTTAAAGGCAAAAAAATCGCAATAGATTGTGCTAACGGTGCATCTTACAAAATCGCTCCGGAAGTATTAACAAAATTGAAAGCAAATGTTGTTGTAATAAACAACAAGCCCGATGGCAAAAATATAAATTTAAAATGCGGAGCTCTTCATCCGGAAACGGTTGCTGAAGTTGTAAAAAAACAGAAATGTTTCTGCGGATTTGCTTTTGACGGTGATGCCGACAGAGTGATATCGGTTGATGATAAAGGTGCAGTTCGTGACGGAGATTTCTTTTTAGGTGTAGTTGCAAAATATTTAAAAGACAATAATAAGTTAAAAAATAATACTTTAGTTATAACCGTCATGGCAAATTTAGGCCTGCTTAAAGCTGTCAAACAGGAAAAAATTAATGTTATTACAAGCAAAGTCGGTGATAGATATGTTTATGAAGATTTAAAAAAGCATAAAGCTATTCTCGGCGGAGAACAGTCCGGACACATAATATTTAAAAAACTTCTTGATACCGGCGACGGGCAGATAAGTGCGCTGCAATTATTAAATATATTGATAAAAGAAAACAAATCTTTATCCGAAATGTGCTCTTGGATAAAAAAGTATCCTCAAATTCTTATAAACGAAAAAGTTGCAGAAAAAGTTCCTCTTGAAAAACTTCCTTCCACAACAAAAGTTATTAAACAAATAGAAAAATATTTAGGCGACAACGGTAGAATTCTTGTGAGGTATTCAGGAACTGAAAACTTGTTAAGAGTAATGTTGGAAGGTCAAGATAAAAAAGAAATAAAATCTTTTGCTTTACGGATAGTTAAAGAGGCAGTAAAAGAAATTTCAAAAATAAAAAAATAGTTTTTATATAAACAGATTTGTGTCGGAGTTTTCTGCCGCACCTAAAAAGGAAGATACTCCGCCAAGTTCTATCCCGTCGATAAGTTCTTCTTTATGTATGCCCATCATATACATCGTTGTTTGGCAAGCAACTATTCTTGCTCCGTGAGAAATGGCGTTTTGTACCAATTCTTCAAGAGAATCTACTCCTTTTTCTTCCATAACACGGCGTATCATTTTTGCACCAAATCCGCCCATATTCATTTTTGAAAGTTTTAAACCTTTTGTTCCTCTGGGCAACATAAACGAAAATAATTTTTCAATAAAAGATTTTTCAACGGAAACTTTTTTTGTTTTTCTTAATATACTCAATCCCCAAAAAGTGAAAAACATAGAAACTTTTCTTCCCATAGCGATAGCACCGTTTGCGAGGATAAAAGCACTTATAACTTTATCTAAATCTGAACTGAACACAATAAAAGTTTTATCGTTTTTTTCTTTAAACATCTCAAGTTTTTGTTCTTTGCTAAACGATTTTTTTTCTATCTCGGCATGTATAATTTTAGAATCCGTGTAAATGCTTATAAGTTTGTTTCCTGTTTTCTCACACCATATTGCAATATCGGAAACAAAAGCTTCTTCCGTTGCTTCTACAATAAGGTGTTGCCCGTCAAAAATAGCGTCTATTGCTTCAGCTGTTTGTATAATAATTCCGGGGCATTTCTTTCCTTTTAAATCTATATGAACAGGGTTCTGTAACAGCATTTTGGAAATAGCCTGATATCCGCCTTCGATATCTGTAGCATCGTATCCGCGGTCTGTAAGAATTTTGGTTATTTCTCTGCTTATTTCTCCGGAGTGGCAAAAAATGTATATCGGTCTATCTTTAGGAATGTTATCAATATCCGACCAAATGTTGGAAAAAGGAAAGTTTAATGCTTTTGTGAATGGATGTAAAGATACAAGTTCTTTTT
>JAFPUA010000261.1 GCA_017413305.1 Candidatus Ruminimicrobiellum caprinum | reverse complement strand
TTGAAAAAAAAGTAGATTATAACAATCCGAAAAATCTTTTACTTACTGCCGTTGTTTTAGGACTGGGTTTAAGCGGTGCAAAATTTACGATTGGAACCGTTACAATAAAAGGAATGATTTTATCAACTTTTGCCGCAATTATACTGAGTATAACTTTCAAACTTATCGAGAAAACTTCAAAAACCGAATAACTTTATATTTTACTTTGTTTTATATAATTGTTAATTTCTCCGCCTATCAAAATAATAATAGATGTAAAATAAAGCCAAATCATTAAAACGGCAAATGCTGCAAGTGAACCGTAAACTTTATTGTAAGAATTAAAATTATCAATATATACAGAAAACAGCATCGAGCCTGCCATCCAAAAAATTGTAAAAAAAATCGAACCCGGTAAAACCTCAAATATTTTTCTTTTTGCTGCCGGAAGAATATAATAACTTATAGCAGCAATAACAAAAATCAAAAGAAATGTTACCGGCCAGCGTAAAAATAAAAGCATTTGAGATGTTTCTATTGGAATAAAACGAATATATGTGGATACAAGATTTAAAATAGTTTTTCCAAAAACAATAATGTTTACCGACAAGAACAAAAAAACGGCATAAACAAAAACCATTACCACCGACAAAAATTTCTTATAAAAAAAACTTCGTTTATCACCGGTTTTATCTGATTTATTAAGACATTTTATTATAACGGATATTGAATTAGATGCAAGATACAATGTTGTAAGAAAACCTATAATTGCAACTATGGATTTACCTTTTAAAAGGACAACTTCTCTCAATACAGCCTTTATCACTATTATTACTTCGGCAGGCGCAAATCTTGAAAGAGCATCTAAGCCTTCCGTAACAAAAGAAGAGTTGCCTAAAAAAGAAAACATTGCTATAAAAGATATCATCAGAGGAAATATGCTTAATGTTAACATATATGACATCTCTGCTGCTGATCCGAAAATATCATCTCTGACGACGGTATTTTTTATCCCAATAAAATAACTCTTTAATTTTTTATAAATATTTTTCATACTATTCATTAATATACTTACTAATTATTTCTTTTACTTTTTTATCTATAAGTTTTGGTTCCAAAACTTTTATATATGGCAGCCACTGAAAAACCGTCGGCAAGACTTCTTCTTTTCTAGAAACTTTACACTCTAAAATCAGTGTACCATCTTCTTGTTCTTCAACCGTTTCTTGAAGGGGAAAAAATTGTCTGATTTTAAAATATTTTGCAACTTTCTTATCTACGGAGAGTTTTACTTTCATATTTCTATCTTTTTCAAACCAAATAGAAACACTTTCTTTCAATATATCGTCAATATCTTTTGTATACTCAAATTGCTTATCACTAACGGCTACACTTTTTATATTTGCGATATTATATTTTAAAATTTTATTCTTTTTCCCGAGCAGACATATCAAGTACCAAAAGCCTTCATAATAAGCAATTTTTATAGGTCTTAAACATTTTATAGTATTTTTTTTATTTGATTCTATTGAAATAAAATATCTTTCTCTTATCGCAGTTTCAATAATTTTTGTCGTCCCGTTCACTTCATATTCTTGTCCTTTCTGAATTTTAACATAAAACGGACTATCTTCATTTTCCTGTAATATTTTTTTTCTTAAATTAGCAAGGCTCTCGTCAAACTTTTTATTATTTAATGACTCCACAAAAGAATTAAATAATACTAATAATCCTGCATCCGTACCGGACAGCTGTCTTTTCTTTAAAGAAAACTCTTCTGCAAAAGCATACGTTCCTTTCTCCGGATTGTACAATGGGAATTCTGCAGTTTCTATTTCTTTAAGATAATCTCTAATTGCATCCGTAGAAATATTTAATTCTTCGGCAAGACCTTTTTCAGTTACCGAACCGGAATCAAGTTTATTTAAAATAAATATTACAGCCGACATTTTGTTCATGCAACTAATTTTCCTTCAGGTGTAATTTCTCTGGACCAAAGCCATTTATCTAATACTCTTGCTTTGCCAAACGGCATATGCCCGTAAAAAAACAACATATGTTTTGATGATTTCTTTTTATCTTCTTTATTTATTGTCATTTTCCATAATGTTGAAGCAAGACCAGTTCTGTCAGAACCGCCTAAACAATGTATTAATACAGGCCTTGGCGCTGTTTTAAAAATATCAAGCAAAGTCTGCATATCTTCATCTTTAGGCATTTTATCCATTGGCAAATCTAAATCGTAATGCTTAACACCGTAAACTGAACTTATAGAGATTTCATCGTCATACCAACCAGCACCTTTTTCTTCTCCGCGTAAATTGATA
>JAFPUA010000260.1 GCA_017413305.1 Candidatus Ruminimicrobiellum caprinum | reverse complement strand
TTTCAGAAAAAACTTTTGACATTTTTCACCCTTTTTTAGCAATCTAAAAAATACTTGACTTTATATTGCAAATAGTATAAAATATTTCTTAAAGAAATATTTTATACACAAAAACCAAAATAAATATAGGCTGAGCGAGTTAAGACATAGCTTTAACTTGAATCACAGATTAAGACATAGCGTTAATCTGAACAAAAAGATAAACAACTCAACAACTATTTTATCTCTCAGCTTATTATAGCAAATTTAATTATTAAATAAAAGGAGAAAATTTATGAAAAGAATAATAAATGGTTTTACTTTAGTAGAGTTGGTAATTACAATTGTAATAATTATAACTTTATCAGCAATTTCTACTCCTATTTATAAAGCTTTCGGCGACAAAGCCGCTTTAGCTGAAGGATATGCCCTCTTAGGAGCACTTCGTTCTGCTCAGGAACAATACTATGCAGAATATGGATATTTTTTACGATCACTAAATAGTACCCCTCAAGCCTATGATGCCTACGAATGTTATGATGATGTTTTGAACATTAATGCAAGAACTAATAAATATTTTACCAAATTTTGTATAAGTTTACATAATCAAGGAACATCTATGGGAATAAACTCCGGTTTTTCTTGGGATCGTCAATTTTCTCCGGTTGTGATTGGAAACATTAACGGGAATATAACTTCATTAGCTATGTTATATAATGTGACTTCTGGAGTAAAATACTATAAAGTAAAAGGAACTATTGGTTATTAAAATACATTTTAAAAATGTAAAATATTAGTGTGTTTTTTGATAAGACCTTAAGATTTGAGACAAGAATGAAGAAACTCACAAACTTATGTACACAGTTATAAGGTGTACATAAGTTTGTGAGTTTTAAAGTTGTAGCTAAAATATTTCGATCGCAATAAATCAAGCAAATAACTCTTTTGCTTGCTCAATCAACCCTACATAATTAACTTTTCCATTTCCCATTATTAACATTTCTTCAAGCACTTTAACCTTTTTAGGAACAAACAAATCGCTGTACCCTTGTGCTTTGAAATCGGCGCTGATTTCGCTGAAAGTTGTGTTGGGTCTAGTTGTAAAAAGTACTAACTGTTCGCCCTTTTTTTCATCCGGAATAGCAACAACCGCGTGCTGATAATCCTTCCAAAGTTTTGAAATGGATTCTTCAACGGCAGTTAACGATACCATCTCTCCGGCTATTTTGGCAAAACGTTTTGCTCTGCCCTTTATGGTAATAAATCTATCTTTATCAAAATCTACAATATCTCCGGTATCATACCATCCGTCTTCGGGAGGCTGAATTACGCCGGGCTTATCAGCTTTCATATAACCCAACATAACGTTTCTTCCTCTGACAACCAGCTTTTTACCGTCTTTAATTCCGGGAACTTCGTCAAGTCTCACCTCGATGCCGGGGAAGATTCTGCCGACGGAACCTTTCTTATGGTACATCGGAGTATTTACCGAAAGAACCGGAGCAGTTTCAGTTGCACCGTAACCTTCTAAGAGACTGATGCCAAAATTGGTAAATAAATGTTTAACTGTTTCTTCTTTTACTTTTTCCGCACCTACAACTGCTATTTTGAGGGAATAAAAATCGTACGCATGGGCACTCTTTCCGTAGCCGGTAAAGAAAGTAGGTGTGGTAAATGTAACCGTTGCATTAATATCGTAAATAAGTTCGGGAATAATTTTATAGTGTAACGGTGTAGGATAGAAAAATACTTTTACACCTCTTGATACGGGAAGAATCATCCCGCAAGTAAAACCGAAAGAATGAAATACGGGAAGTGCCATAAAGAAGTTGTCCAAAACGCTGAAGAACAAGACGGAATTTATCTGGTTCATGTTAGCTTGAATATTTTCATGACTTAAAACTACACCTTTAGGCACACCTTCCGAACCGCTGGTAAAAAGTACAACTGCCGGTTCTTTGTATGTTGCAGAACCTTTAACTTTATTATAATAATATCTCGGGAAGAAAGAAGCCAAAAGCCCGGTAAGTTTTTCTTTTAAAGTTATTTCTTTTTTCAAATCTTCAAGATAAATAATGTTTAAACCTTCGTCTTCCATTGCTTTTATAAGTTCCGTAAAACCGCCTTTTATAACAAACTGTTTGGAAGTATAAACTGTTTTTATTGCAGCAGTTTTACAGCATGAAAGCATATTTTTTGTTCCGGTAGAAAAGTTTAACATACAAGGAATAATATTGAAAGCAGTAAACCCGTAAACTGCCACTACGGTTGCAGCGGCATTAGGCAGCAAAACGCCCACATACTCTTTTTGCTTGCTGTGCTTTGCAAACTGTTTTCCCAGCACAAACGCTGCAGTTAAAAGCTGTCCGTAATTTATAGGGTTTCTCGATATATCTTCTACAATTTTTTTCCTTCTGCCGACGAAATTTTTAGCATCAATCAAAGAATCAAATATCGTTTTGTCGTATCTTAACGAATAATATTTGGCATCAGTCATTATATCAAAAAGTTGTTTTGTAATTTCTTTCTTCCTTTCTTCACCTTTGAGTTCTTTAGGAACATTTAATTTTGTCGGTTTAAAAACATTTAACGAAACTTTTGCTCTCGGACGAACTCTGAACTTGCTGCCAAAATACGAAAACATCGTGTACTGTGTTCCCTCTATATATATAGGAATTATACTTGCATTCGTTCTATCGGCAATCATTGCCGGACCGGGATATATTTTCATCATACTTCCCGTAGTAGAAACTCGTCCTTCCGGATAAATAACAACTTTGTTACCTTTTTTTACTTCGTTAATAATAGATTTTACTGCCATCGGATTGTTCGGTTCTATCTGA
>JAFPUA010000259.1 GCA_017413305.1 Candidatus Ruminimicrobiellum caprinum | reverse complement strand
TATAATGTTGTTTAAAAACAAACAGTGGATTTCTTGTATTAAGAAAATGGAATCTCTTCAATCTTTTGTAAAAAATTCTAAATATACGACATCATTTAATTATTATTCATCGGCAAAACAGTATATAGATAAATCTGTAGAAGAGCTTTCAAAAACAATCAAAAAGCAACCTGTTAAAGAAACTGTTGTCGAACAGGAACCTAAAGAAGAAGTTGTTATTGACGAAAAGCTGGCAGATGCAAAATACAGAGAAGGATTAATTCTCTATGCCAGAGGAAAGTATTTTGAAGCAGAAAAGATGTTTGAGTTAACACTACGCTTAAATCCAAACCATCAAAAAGCCAAAAAAGCTTTATCACACTTAACAAAATAATTCATTTTTGCTATAATTTTAAGATATTATTAGATACAATTATTTTTATATTTGGAGCAGAAAATGTATTATTCAAAAGCGTTTATACCGACATTAAAAGAAGCGCCGTCAGATATGGACAACATCTCGGCAAAACTTATGGTGCGTTCCGGCATGATAAGAAAGCTCGGCAGCGGACTATTTGAAATTTTGCCTTTAGGTTTGAGAACTTTGGAAAATGTTGTAAATGTTATAAGAGAAGAAATGAGAGCTATTGACGGACAAGAGGTAAAACTTCCTCTTCTTCTTCCTAAAGAACTGTGGATAGAAACCGGCAGATGGAATGTTTACGGGAAAGAACTTTTCAGAATAAAAGATAGAAAAAATGCGGAATTTGCTCTTGCTCCCACTCACGAAGAAGCAATAACAGACCTTGCAAGAAGCTTTATTAAATCTTATAAACAATTGCCTGTAATGTTGTACCAGTTCGGTATTAAATTCAGAGATGAAATCAGACCGCGTTTCGGTGTTATGCGCGCAAGAGAATTTGTGATGAAAGATGCTTATTCTTTCCACGCAACAGAAGCCGACTTGGAAGCATACTATAAAAAAGTTTATGAAGCTTATGAGAAAATCTGTAAAAGATGCGGATTTAAGTACAGAGTAGTTGAGGCTGCCTCCGGTGCAATCGGCGGCAACTTCTCACACGAGTTTATGGTACTTGCAGATACCGGAGAAGAAGAAATAGCTTGGTGCAACTGCGGTTACGGCGCAAACTCGGAAAAAGCAGAATGTTTGCCAGAAGAAACAAAGTCCGACGAAAAAGCACTTGATATGGAAGAAATTCTTACTCCTAATGTAGGAACAATCGAAGATGTATCAAAATTTTTAAATTCTTCCTCACAAAAATTTATTAAAACTATTATTTATGTTGCCGACGGAGAGCCTATTGCGGCTTTAGTTCGCGGTGATTATGAAATAAATGAAATAAAACTTCAGTCATTGCTTGGCTGTTCGGAACTGGAACTTGCTACACCGGAAATAATTACGGAAGTTACAGGCGCAAAGGTAGGCTTTGCGGGGCCGGTAAATTTAAAGAAAAAAATTAAAATATATGCCGACCATTCCGTTATAAATATCGTTAACGGTGTTATCGGTGCAAATAAAGATGATACTCACATCAAAAATGTAAATTACGGGAAAGATTATAAAGCAGATGTTGTTGCAGATATAAGAAAAGTTGTTCACGGAGATATTTGTCCCAGATGTAAAAAAGAAAAACTTCAGTTTTCAAGAGGTATTGAAATAGGTCATGTGTTTAAGCTGGGTACAAAATATTCCAAATCAATGAAAGCAACTTATTTGGATGCTAACGGCAAAGAACAGTTGATGGTTATGGGCTGTTACGGTATAGGCGTTACAAGAATACTTGCCGCAACAATAGAACAGTCTTACGACGAAAACGGCATTATATGGCCGGTAGCCTTAGCAGCGTATAAAGTTTGTATAATACCTGTGGATTTTAAGAACGAACAAATAAAACAAACTGCAGAAAAAATATATAAAGAGTTGAAAGATTTAAAAATAGATGTTCTTCTTGACGACAGAGATGAAAGAGCCGGAATAAAGTTCAAAGATGCCGACCTAATAGGAATACCTTTCAGAATTACAATAGGCGAAAAGAACTTAAAAGACGGTAATGTAGAATTCAAAAATAGACGCGACGACAAATCTGCAGCAAAGATTATAAAAGCCGAAGACGCAGTAAACTTTATAGTTGAAAGATTAAAAGAAGGAGCAATATAAAATGCCAAGAACAAAGAAAGTTATAACCGAGAAAAAAGTAAAAGAAGCAAAGAAAGTTTCTGACGAAAATATTGTTTGTACCGAGGAACAATTAAATGCTTTAATTGCAAGAGTAAAGAAAGCGCAGATAGAGTATTCAAACTTTACTCAAGAACAAGTTGATAAAATTTTTAAAGCTGCAGCTATTGCAGCAAACAAAGTAAGAATTCCTCTTGCCCGTATGGCAGTAGAAGATACAGGAATGGGCGTTCTTGAAGATAAAATAATTAAAAATCATTTTGCTTCCGAATACATTTATAATAAACACAAATTTGCAAAAACATGCGGAATAATAAGTGAAGATAAAGAAAACGGTATAAGAATCGTTGCAGAACCGTTAGGAATAATTGCAGGTATTATACCTACTACTAATCCTACTTCAACGGCAATATTTAAAGCACTTATCTGTTTAAAAACAAGAAACGCTATTATATTTTCGCCTCATCCGCGTGCAGTAAAAAGTACTATAGAAGCTGCAAAAGTGGTGCTTGAAGCAGCAGTTGCCGCAGGAGCACCGAAAGATATTATCGGCTGGATAGATGTTCCGACTATGGAACTTTCGGATGTTTTGTTACATCATCCCGATATTGCATGTATTTTGGCAACAGGCGGTCCGGGAATGGTTAAAGCCGCATATTCTTCAGGCAAACCGGCTCTTGGTGTAGGCCCGGGAAATGCATGTGCGGTTATTGACGAAACTGCAGATATCAGAATGTCTGTATCTTCAATAATAATGTCTAAAACATTTGATAACGGAATGATATGTGCTTCCGAACAGGCTGTGATAGTTGTTGATAAAGTTTATGAAAAAATAAAGAAAGAATTTATCTATCGCGGTGCATATCTTGTAAACAAAAATGAAGAAAAGAAAATGGTTGATCTTCCTTTTATCGACGCAAAAAGAGGAACTGCTCACCCTGCTATAGTCGGACAAACTCCGCAAAAAATAGCAGAACTGTCGGGATTTAAGATTCCTGCCGATGCAAAACTTCTTTTGTGCGAAAGGCCGAAAGTTGATTGGAACGATCCTTTCTCAAGAGAAAAACTGTCACCGATATTAACAATGTACAGAGCAAAGAATTTTGAAGAAGCTGCAGAGATGGCATATGAGCTTGTTTCCAAAGGCGGTCCGGGACACACTTCAGTTCTTTATACCGACGAAAGAGTAAAAGAAAGAGTTAATGCCTTTGCAGAAAAAATGCCTTCTTGCCGTATATTAATTAATACTCCGTCATCACAAGGCGGAATCGGAGATATATATAATTTTAAACTTGAACCGTCGTTATCTTTAGGTTGCGGTTCTTGGGGCGGAAATTCCGTTTCCGGAAATATCGGTGTAGAACATTTGCTTAATTATAAGACTGTTGCCGAAAGGAGAGAAAATATGTTATGGTTTAAAGTTCCTCAGAAAATATATTTTAAAAGAGGCTGTTTAGACCTGGCCCTTAAAGAACTTAAAGGGAAAAAGAGAGCATTTATTGTTACGGACCGTTTCTTATTTAATTCCGGTGCCGTTGAAAATATTACCGATGTTCTTGATGAAATAGGTATAGACCATCAGATGTTTTTTGATGTAAAGCCTGATCCGACTTTGGCAACTATAGATGAAGCTCTTGTTATGGTAAGAGCTTATGAACCTGATGTAATTATTGCTTTGGGTGGCGGCTCTCCCATGGATGCAGGAAAAATTCTGTGGTTATTGTATGAACAGCCCGATACAAACTTTGAAGATATTTCAATGAGATTTATGGATATCAGAAAAAGAATTTGTCAGATACCGGACTTGGGACAAAAAGCTATGATGGTATGTATTCCGACCACATCGGGAACAGGCTCTGAGGTAACTCCGTTCTCAATTATTACCGATGAGAAAACTCATTATAAATATGCTATTGCAGATTATGCTTTAACACCTAACATGGCAATAGTTGATCCTAACTTCGTCGATAATATGCCTAAAGGTTTGACCGCAGCATCAGGTATTGATGCGCTTGTTCACTCTCTTGAAGCTTATGTTTCCTGCATGGCAACAAACTTTACAAACTCTAACGCATTGGAAGCAGCAAAACTTGTATTTAAATATCTTCCTCGTTCTTATAAAGAAGGTAAAAACGACAGAAAAGCAAGAGAAAAAATGCACTATGCAGCAGCAATAGCAGGTATGGCGTTTGCAAACGCATTTTTAGGTTTGTGTCATTCAATGGCACATAAACTTGGTGCAATGTACAATATTCCTCATGGTGTGGCAAATGCTCTTTTAATAAGACAAGTTATAAGATTTAATTCTAACGACAGACCGAAAAAACAGGCAATTTTCCCTCAGTATAAATATCCTAACGCTAAAATGAAATATGCACAGATTGCAGATGAACTTAACCTTGGCGGAAAAAATGATGATGAAAAGGTAGAACTTTTAATAAAAGCAGTTGACGATTTAATGACAACAATTGAATTACCGAAATCAATAAAAGAATTTGGTGTTAAAGAAGAAGAATTTATGGCAAATCTCGACACTTTGGTAGAAAGAGCGTTCGACGATCAGTGTACGGGAGCAAACCCGGCATATCCGTTAATGTCGGAAATTAAAGAATTATTTATTAATGCCTACAACGGCAAGTTTTAAAATAATGAATATAACAGGGCACAAAAACCAACTTAAAAAAGAAATTCTTGTCAGAATTATTAAATCATTTTTTTCAGATAATTTTGAAGAAAATATAAGGCTTATACCTTTTGACATGAGGCCAAAAGGTATGGAAGTCCCTTACAGGTGTTGTATATATAAAGAAAGAGCTATTATTAAAGATAGAGCCATTGCCGGGCTGGGATTTCCGATAGAAGATGACGATGATACAATTTCTTTAAGAACTTATGCACAAAAAGCCCTTGAACGAAAAGATATCGACGGTAAAAATTTAACCGTATTGCAAGCTGCATGCAAAGGCTGTTTAACCAACAGAATTTTCGTAACGGATTTATGTCAGGGTTGTGTAGACAGACCGTGCCTTTCCGCATGCAAGTTCGGTGCCATATCTATCAGAAACGGAAAATCTGTTATCGACGAAACTAAATGTAAAAAATGCAAAATGTGTATCGCGGCATGTTCTTATAAAGCAATAGTAAAAATTACTGTTCCTTGTGAAGAAGCTTGTGTAGTCGGCGCAATTAAAAAAGATGAGACCGGCTTTGCAAGTATTGATTACAGCAAATGTATTTATTGCGGGAAATGTATTGCAGCATGTCCGTTCGGCGCCGTTCATGAAATGAGCCAAATAATTGATATATTAAAAGCAATGAAAGATAAAAAGGAAAAAAAGATTATTGCCCTTATTGCTCCTGCGATTGCAGGACAATTCAATGCTAATATTTATCAAATAAAAACTGCTCTTATGGAAATAGGATTCGACGATGTTCTTGAAGTTGCCGAAGGAGCAGATATTACTGCCTTTAACGAAGCGGCAGAATTTGCAGATAGAATGGAACGAAACGAAAAGTTTATGACATCTTCATGTTGTGCAGGATACAGACAGTTAATAAAAAAACATCTCCCTGAAATAAAACCTTTTATTTCCGATACACAGACGCCTCTTTATTATACTGCAGAGCTTGCAAAAAAGAAATTTAAAAATTCGGTTACAATATTTATCAGTCCATGTGTAGCAAAAAGAGCCGAATGTTACGAGAACGAAAATGTTGATTTTGTTATGAATTTTGAAGAACTTGATGCATTTTTCACTGCAAAAGAAATAGATCCGGGAAAATGCGGCGAAACGAAGTTCGATAAAGAAAGCTCCAAACACGGTAGAAATTTCGGTATTATAGGTGGCGTAACAGGCGCAATAAAAGCTGCACTAAATTCATCAACCGATGTTACCTCTTATGTGGTTAACGGACTCAACAAAGATACCATAGGTAAACTAAAATCGTTTGCTTCGGCAGGAGAAAGCGATGATAGTTTCAATATGGTGGAAGTAATGTTTTGTCCCGGGGGCTGTATCGGAGGAAGTGCAACGATTACCGACCAAAAAACTGCAAAAAAATCTATCGACGCTCTCGTAGAAAAAAGTAAAGAATTTGAATTATCGTAAAGACGAACTAAGAGGTATTTTATAACATAAATTCCCGATTACAAATTTCGGGAATGACAAATCGAATAAGTTAAAGAATATACCTTATCGACTAAATATTTTGAAATTTTGCAAAGCAAAATTATGTAAAAATATGAAAATTTACCAGAGAATTTAAGGACACAGAAAAAACACATTTTAGAAATCGCATAATATAATTGCGATTTCTAAGCGACTAGAAAGATTTTAGGTGAAACTTTTTTTAAAAAATTAAGAAAGTTTATCAATAAATGTAAGGACAGAAAAAAACTGAAAGATTTGTTAGTGAGACGAAAAATTTCCGAGCCGCGGTGTACAAAAGTGTACACGGTACATAAGGCTCGGAAATTTAAAGTCGTAACTAAAAGCTTTCTGTTTTTTTGTTATATTATTTGCTAAAGTATCTTTTCAATAACCCATCAAAACCTTTCCCATGTCTGGCTTCATCCTTTGCCATCTCATGAACAGTATCATGAATAGCATCATAACCAAGTTCTTTAGCTCTTTTAGCAAGCATAAGTTTGCCTTCACAAGCACCATGCTCTGCACCTGCTCTAAGTTCAAGATTTTTCTTGGTGGAATCTGTAACAACTTCACCTAAAAGTTCTGCAAATTTAGCAGCATGTTCTGCTTCTTCATAAGCATATATCTTATATGCTTCTGCTATTTCAGGATAACCCTCTCTTTCTGCTACTCTAGACATTGCCAAATACATGCCAACTTCGCAGCATTCTCCGGAAAAATTTGATCTTAATCCTTCCATTATTTCTTTATCATCAACTTTTCCATCGCCTACATGATGTTCTGTTGCGTAAACTTTTTCGCCTTCTGCAGCTTCAACAAATTCTGTTGCACCACATATAGGACATTTTTCCGGTTTTGCACCATCTTCAGATACCCAACCGCATACTTTACATACATATTTCATTTTATTCTCCTTATTTTTAATTATTAATAGTTTTCTACAAAAACTTCCTGAAATGATCTCGGATGATTACATGCAGGACATTTTTCCAAAGCTTCTTTTGATTCATAAACGTATCCGCAGTTTCTGCATTTCCACTTAACTGTACCATCTTTACAAAATACTTTTTCATATTTAATATTTTCTAAAAGTTTTCTGTATCTTTTTTCATGTGCAGCTTCAACTTTTGCTATATACTTGAATGCTTCAGCAATTTCAGCAAAACCTTCTTCCTCAGCAACTCTTGCAAATTCAGGATAAGCTTTTGTCCATTCTTCATTTTCACCGTCGGCTGCAGCTTCCAAATTCTGAACTGTTGTTCCTATTATTCCTGCAGGGAAAGATGCTGTTATTTCTGCAGTACCGCCTTCCAAAAATTTGAAAAATCTTTTTGCATGTTCTTTTTCATTTTCTGCAGTTTCCATAAAAATTGCAGAAATCTGTTCATAACCTTCTTTCTTTGCAACTGAAGCAAAAAATGTGTATCTTGTCCTTGCCTGAGATTCCCCTGCAAAAGACTGGAGCAAATTTTTTTCTGTCTGT
>JAFPUA010000258.1 GCA_017413305.1 Candidatus Ruminimicrobiellum caprinum | reverse complement strand
TAAATATGCCGTTGTGGACGAATCGACTCCGCCTGATAATGCTACAAATACTTTTTTCATTTGGGAAATTATATCAAAAATTTTTGTCAAACACAAACTTTTAATTCTGATGCAGTAAAAAATATTGAAATTTAATATTTACTATGCTAAAATACAAGAGTTGTTTTTGATCTAAATAAGTACGGGGGGTATTGTATGGATACGGCAGCATTTACAAAAATTCCTTACGGTATGTATATTGTTACATCATCTTTCGACGGGAAAATAGGCGGACAGATAGCAAATACCGTTTTTCAGATATCGTCACAGCCTGCAACAATAGCAATAAGTATTTCTAAACAAAATAATACCCATGTGCTTTTGTCAGGTAGTAAAAAGGCGGTTATTTCTGTTCTTACAGAAGAAGCTTCTTTTGAATTTATAGGAAAGTTCGGGTTTAGAAGTTCAAGAGATTTTGATAAATTTGCCGGTGTTGAATATAAAGTAAATAATGACGGTGTGCCAATAGTAACGCAGTTTGCAAATGCTTATTTTGAAACAGATATTGTTTCTCAATTTGAAACAGAGACACATACTATTTTTATGTGTAGAGTACTTGACAGTGTAGTTCTTAACGATATACCTACAATGACTTATGATTATTATCATAAAGTAAAAAAAGGTCTTACGCCTAAAAACGCTCCGACATTTAACGGCAATTTATAGTTTACAATTCATAATTAAAGGAAAAAAATGTTAAAAATAATCGGCGGAATCCATAGAGGACACCAACTGAAAACTCTACCTAAAGACGATTTTTCCATCAGACCTATGCTTGGTATGATGAAAAAATCCGTTTTTGATATTATTACACCTGTGTTGCCGGACAGCTTATTTTTAGATTTGTATGCAGGTGTCGGTTCAGTTGGCATAGAAGCTCTTTCCAGAGGAGCAAAGAGAGTAATATTTGCAGAGATTAGCGATAAATCTATTGCCCTTGTAAAATATAATCTAAAAATGCTTAATCTTGAAGATAAAGCCGATATTATAAAATGTGATGTAATAAAAGGATTTCCGAAATTTCAAAATAAATATGATATAATATTTTTAGGCCCTCCATATAAAGACGGAGATAAAAAAGCTTTAGCACTTACATATCCTACATTAAAAAATATAGTTTTATTTTCAATGCTTAAAGAAAACGGCATAGTAATTTCCCAACGGCATAAAAACGAGCCTGTCGGTGATGTCCCCGGACTTATAAATTACAGGACGGAAAAATACGGAGATACGACAGTTGCTTTTTACAGGATGTAAAATGAAAGATACAAGTTTTAAAATAAGTTATTCCAGAATGAATTCTTATTTATTCTGTCCTAACAAATATAAAATAATATATGTAGATTGCAAATACATACCTCTTAATGGGGATATGGCATTTGGTAATTCAATACATAAAACGCTTGATCATTTTTACAAACATGGTGTTTACTCTTATGATGCTTTGATGGATAGTTTAAATGTATCGTGGGAAAGCGGCGGTTTTGATAATGCTCAAGAAGTTTATTCTTATTACATAAGAGCATTGGAAGTTTTAAAAAATTTCTGGGAAACTTTTGGAAAACATATTCCCAAAAAGATTTCTACCGAACATAATTTTTCCGCAACAATAGGTAAGTATCCATTTATAGGAATTATCGATAGAATTGATGAATATAAAGACGGTACAAAGGAGCTTGTTGACTACAAAACACACAAAAATATATGGCCACAGGAAAGAGTTGATAACGATTTGCAACTTAGTTTATATTGCTATGCTTGTAAAATAGCGTTGGGCTTTATACCTGACAGGATAGCCATATATTTCCTCTCGCACAACAAAAAAATATATACAACAAGAACAGAAGAACAAATACAAAAAGCTATTGAACTTTGCATGGATGTCGCCGATAAAATAAATAATAACGACTTTACGCCGAATACAAAAAACTGTCAATGGTGTGATTTTAAGGAGACATGTCGTTATAATTCGCAGAGAACAAAAGAACCTGACGAATTTAAGGTAACAATCGCCGACAGAATAAGCGATAATAATTTATAATTAACAGTAAAAGGGAAAAAATGAAAAAAATTTTTTTTGTAGCATTTAAATATATAATTTTTATTGGGCTTATTGTATATGTGTTATTTAATCCTACGGCAAGAAAACTGTTTTTGGGGTATGTTCAAATTCATTCTTTAAAAACAGATATTAAAGAAGCTAAAGAAGTAAATTTAGAGTATAAAAAAAGGTTATATTATTTAGAAACCAAACCGGAATATATGGATAGAATTGTCAAAGAAGAGCTTGAAGTTCTTGCCGAAGATGAAATTGAGTATAGATTCGAAAAAACAGAAAAAAAATGAAAAAAATATTGCTATTATCAATTATTTTTTTATTTTTGACGAGCGCGGCAAATGCTATTTTAATATTTGAAAAAAAGTTAAAAGTTGTTACAACTTCTCCTTATCTTGCAAGTATCGTAAAAGATATATGCCGGAACAAAATTGTTACCAAAAATATATTTTTCAACTCTTCGTCGGCAGCTGTTCTTTTACCTACATATCAAGAAAATTATGAACTGGATCCAGAAACTATTAAAGAAATTTCTAAAAATGATATAGTTTTATACCATTCATGGCAGCCTTGGATAAAAAGTTTAAAATATAGAATAAGTAAGTTTGGTATAGTATATAGAGAGCTAAAAATAGATGGCAGCCTAATGGTACCGGAAACAAATTTACAATTAGCTAAAGAAATAACCGGTTTGTTTTCCGTTTGGGATAGAGACAATAAAGATTTTTATGAGCAAAATTTTAAAGAATATAGCGATAAAGTAATCAAAGTAATTGAAGAAACTAAAACAAACAGAGAACAAGTTAAGGGAATTAAAGTTATTTGTAACAGGAGATTAACTCCGTTTATGTTATGGCTGGGGTTTAATGTTGTTGCCGAATATAAAGATTCGGAATATGTTTCTGTAAAAGAAATACAAATGTTGAGAGACAAAATAAAAAAAGAAAAAGTTAAATATGTTATAGACTGTTTACAAGCCGGAACGGATGTCGGCAGAACTTTATGGGAAGAATTAAATATAAAACATATTGTTATCAGTAATATCCCTCTTGCAAATTCTTATACAAAAACGCTCGAAAAAAATTTAGAAGCAATTTTCTTAAGTTTGTAGCTAAAAATGTATTGCATTTTTTTAATAAAAAATATAAAATAGTAAAAATTTTATTTACAGAGAAAAGAAAAATGTTTAAAATTGTAAAAAAAGAAGTGTTGTCTTCAGTAATTAAAAGCTTCGAAATCGAAGCTTGCGACATTGCAAAAAATGTCAAAGCAGGACAGTTTATAGTTCTTCGTTTGCACGAAAAAGGAGAAAGGTTCCCTTTAACCGTTGCAGGCAAAAATATTGAAAAAGGAACTATAAAAATTATTTTTCAGGAAGCAGGGAAATCTACTACAGAGCTTGGTACATTAAACGAAGGCGACTGTATTAGAGATATTGTCGGTCCTTTGGGACAGCCTACCGAAATTAAAAAATTTGGTACCGTTGTTGCTATGGCAGGTGGTGTAGGAACGGCAGAACTTCTTCCGGTTATCAGTGAGTTGCTTAAAGCCGGCAACAAAGTTATTACTATCGTCGGTGCAAGAAATAAAGATTTGCTTCTTATGCAAGATGAGTTGAAAGCCAATTCAACAGAACTTTTAACAGCTACCGATGACGGATCTTTTGGTATAAAAGGTTTTGTTACAAATGTTTTGGCAGATGTTATAAAAAGAGAGAAGGTTGATATCGTTTATGCTATCGGACCCGTTCCCATGATGAAAGCAGTTTCCAATATGACAAG
>JAFPUA010000257.1 GCA_017413305.1 Candidatus Ruminimicrobiellum caprinum | reverse complement strand
TTTTTTATTTCGCCAGTTGTATCACTTTGAAGAATCTCTGCTATATTTATTGTATTTTGTCCATTAAAATTTTTTAGAATAGGCTCCAGTTGTGAGCTCTCACGTAAAGACTCTTCTATCTGATTTATAGTATATACAGTTGCCAATTCCTCATCCGAAATACCTGCACTTCTTAATAATTTTATCTGTTCCGAGGGTGACAAAGAAGCGATCAAACTTGCCAAGGTTTGAAAACTTATTTTACTCTGTTCTTTAACGATATTGTGATATGTTTGTTCTGCGAGTTTTACACCATCTCTAACATTCGGTGTAATAACTATATAACTTACTCCATGATCCTTTAATATTTCTGTAACTGTCTGAGAGTGAAATCCTCCGGTAATTACTATATCAACATTTTTTACTTCATTCATATTATCTATTATCTTACTTATTTCACTTTTATTTTCTACATTCCCTTCTATCTTATTTATCTGTTCATCTTGCTTAAACATATTATCCGTAAAATATATATTTCTATCATTGTTTATTACATAAAAATTGTCCACTTCTTTTAAGTATGCGTCCAACAAAGATAAAACTCTATTATCTGCATACTTGTTATACAGCTCTATATAATTCTTTACATTTGCCTTATAGTACTTATAATCATCACTTGTTATTTTTGTCGTGATATAATCTCTTAAATATTTCTCAAAATCTATTAAGAACACAACTTCTCTCTGAGCTTTTGTTTCTGAAAATCTTGTATTTATTTCATGCCTTAATTTATCTTCCTCTACTATCATCTCCATCGGGTTTATCTTTTGGCTAAGTTCTATATATCTGAAATATTTATCAAGATTCGGGAAATTTACAGTAAGATCAAGTTCATACAGTCTTGCTATTTGCATAATATATATATACAGGCTGTCAGTTCTTGTAAAGTTATCCGTATGTTCCAACAATTTTTTATATGCAGCGTATGGCAACTGTCCTTTTAACAAATATATTAAATTCTGTAGTTCTTTTGTGATTTTGCTGTAGTTTAACCCCTTCTGTAATTCCAAAAGCATTATATATGCTAATGTATTCTCGTATTTATTGATATCTATTCCCAGTTTATCTATATGTTTTGATAGGAGTGTATAATATTTCTTTGATGTGATTTTATTTTCTTTATATTCTTGCGACAGCTCTTCTATCTTCTTTTGCCTTTTACCATAATATTTTTCCTTCAATTCTTTCGTTGAATCTGATATTGCTTTCAATATCTCTTCCACTTTATCTTGTTCTTCAAGCAACTGTCCAAATCTCTTTAAGTTATCCAAATACGGTTCTTTCTTTTCTAACCCTTCTATTATTTCCGTCTTATCACTCTTTGCGCTGTAGTACTCTGCTCCTGTTAATCTTCCCGTCTCAAGCATCATATCCAGAATTTTTGCTTTGTTCCTTTTATTGGTTCTTTCTTCTATCCACTTTGTACTTACTTGTCCGTATGCTCCTTCCAGAAATACTTTGTTTACTCCGTATTTCTTATCAAACAATTCTATGATATTACTTATATTCTTTTGTACCTGTGGATGGCTGTGCAAATCTTGAATATTTATCAGCACCCTATCGGTTGCTCCGTAATGTGCTGATGTTATTTGTCCAAAACTGTATGGAAGATTGAAGTTGTTGAATATTTGTTTATATTCGACCGTAGCTTGGGCCGCTGTCATTGCACTGGCTGTCGTCGGCCCAATGACAAAAGAAAATAGAAAACAAAACACTACCAATATCGAGATGAGTTTTTTTGCATTCATTCTCATATATAAAGTGTAGCTTATAAGCCAAAAATATTCAAGTTTTTTAGAGAAAAAATATGTGAAATTTTTTACAGAGCAATTAATATTCTGCAGAGGTAAGAATTTTGTATCCTGTTTCGGTAACCAAAACAGTATCCTCTATACGGACACCGAAATTATCGTTAAGATATATTCCCGGCTCTATTGTTATTACCATATTTTTGGAAAGAGTATCTTTTGAAATTTTGCCGACTGACGGTGCTTCGTGAATATCAAGTCCCACACCGTGACCTGTAGTATGAATAAACTTTTCGCCGTAACATTCTTTTTCAATAATGTTTCTTGCGAAGCCGTCTATATCGCTTGCCTTTATACCGGCTTTTACATTTTTCAACGCTTCGTCATGTGCAAGTTTTACTATATTCCAAATTTTCGTCTGTTCATCTGTCAGAGTTCCGACGAAAAATGTTCTCGTAAGGTCGGAACAATATCCGTTATAAATACAACCCATATCTATTAAAACTATATCTTGTTCCTGTACTTTTCTTGTTCCGCTTGAGTGGTGCGGATTTGCGGAGTTTGGACCTGAAGCAACTATCGTTTTAAAACTCTGCACAACATGACGGGAAGCAAACTCTTTTTCTATTTCAAAGTGTATATCAAGTTCAGTCATACCCGGCTTAACTTTATGTTTAATAACATTAAAAACTTCGCTGACAATATCGCAGGCTTTTTGAATATTTTTTATTTCATCATCGTCTTTGATTATTCTTTTTGTGGGAAGAGTTTTATCGTCCGTAATCAATGAAAAATTATTTTCTTTAAACTTTTTATCAAGATACTGAAACAATGAATAATTTACATCAATAATATCAAGAACTACACTGTTAATATTATTTTGTTTGCAAATGTCTACAACAGCATCACTGAAAGTTTTTCTTGCAACACAAATTTCTATTTTATATTGTGAATTTTTGTTAAGATGACGACAGGAAAATTTATCTTCTTTTATTGCTTGAACTATCTGTCCTTTTATCATTTCCGATGTTATTACGGTAACAGTTTCACCAAAGATAAAAAGCCAAAAACCTTCAAAATCCGCCCCTGTTATATAGGAGAGATTTTTCGGACTGACAACCAAAAAAGCTTTTTCTGTCATTTCAGTCATAGTTTTATCCTTAAGATAGATTTATCAACAAGATTATACTATAGTTTCCATAAAAAAGCCAGAAAAAATTTTTGTTGATAAAAACTTTTATTTATTATCTTTTTATATCCAAAAGCCAGTCCAGAACATTTATTCTTTTTATTCCATTATTATCACCTGAACCATAATCCATAGAAAGCAGAAATTTCGAATGATTATCTTTTATCTTTTCAAGCGGTGCAAGTTCTCTTTTTAAAGTTTCTGTTTCCAATGCATAATATGCCACTTGATAATATTCTATAGGTTCTCCGGGCTTCTGTGCAACGAAATCTATTTCAAGAGTTTTTCTTTCTGTTTTACCATCTTTTTTAATAAAATATGGGATTTTGCCTACATAAACTTTATAACCTCTGTTTATTAATTCCAAATAAACTACATTTTCAAGAATATGCCCCATATCAACATCTTGTCTTCCTAAAAGAATTTTTCTTAGCCCGACATCACAAACATAATATTTGGAATTATTATTTAAATACTTTTTGCCTTTAATATCATATCGTTTACATTCATACATAAGATAACTATCCGTTAAACCTTTTATATAAACATCTATACTTTGTGCAGATATTTTATTCCCTGCCGCTTTTAACGAATTTATTATATTTTTATTTGATATTTCACTTCCTATATTATCAAAAAGAAAAAAAATAACTTTTTCTAGATTTTCAAAATTTTCAAGTTTAAACCTTTTCACAATATCTTTTTGAACAGTATTATTATAAACAACATCAGTAATATAGTCATCTATAACCTGCTTGTCCCAAAAAGCATTTACTGTCTGCGGGAAACCGCTTTCAATTATATATTTACGAAATAAATATTCCGGATTTCTAAGGTTAAGAATATCTTCTTTTGTAGAAGTTTTAAACTGAGCTGTCATAGGATATGCCGAAAAATATTCTTTAAAAGTTAAAGGCTGCATTTTTATTTCTATATATCTTCCACCAAAAGTATTGGCTAAATCACTCGAAAACATATAAGCATTTGAACCTGTTATATAAATATCTGTATTTTCGCGAAGACGGAGAGTATTTACAGCCATTTGCCAATTTTCAAGCAGCTGAATTTCGTCTATAAAAACATAATTCATTTTATTGGGTTGTAGTTTTGCCATAACAAAAGATATCAGTTTTTCATAATTTTCAAATAATTTTTTTGAATTAATTTTTAAACCTATGTTCTCTGCTTGTAAATTATCTTCAAGATTTATGCTAATTATTTGGTTATCTTGAACATTATTCTCTGTTTGCAATTTAAATTGAAACATTTCTAAAAGCTTAGATTTTCCGCATCTTCTAATGCCTGTAATTA
>JAFPUA010000256.1 GCA_017413305.1 Candidatus Ruminimicrobiellum caprinum | reverse complement strand
TCGCCGTCGACAAGTTTAGTTTTATCGTAAGTTGTTCTAAACTGGAAGCCTATTCCTGAATTTTTTATCAGCGCGATACTTGCTTTGATGTTATCCAAATTTACATTAACACCGCAAACAAGGTTATACTTATCAAAAGTGGCTTTAATATCCATTGCAATAAAATCTACAAGTTTTTCGTCGATAACTTTTTTTAAAATATCGGGGTTAGAACCGTTGGAGTCAAGCTTTACCAAATAGCCCATAGCTTTAATTTTTTTTATAAAGTCTATTAAGTCCGGCTGTAAAGTAGGTTCTCCGCCGGTAATAACTACGCCGTCGAGTTTACCTTTTCTTGTTTCAAGAAAAGCAAAAACTTCTTCTTCGGGAATAGGAATCTGATACAGTTTAGGATAAATCAGTTCCGGGTTATGGCAATACCCGCAGCGAAAATTGCAGCCTTGAGTGAAAATTATGGCTGCAGTTTTCTGCGGGTAATCTATAAATGATATTTTTTGTAATCCACCGATACGCACAATAAAAATACTCCGTATTTTTTAAGCGCTTTTTGCTGCTTTTACTGTTTTGCAGGTTTTTCTTATTTTGTATTCTTCTTGTTTACCTTCGTTCCATTGTGCTACAGGTCTTAAATAACCTACAACTCTGGAATAAACTTCACAAGTTGCACCGCAATGAGGGCATACTTTTACTTCACCGTTCTGGTATCCGTCGTTAGGGCATACACTGAATGTAGGTGTAATTGACATATAAGGAAGTTTATAGTTTGTAAATGCCGTCTTAATAAAGTTCTTCATTGCTTCGGTATCTGCAATCTTTTCACCAATAAACATATGTTGAACTGTTCCGCCGGTGTAAAGAGACTGTATTTCGTGCTGAAGTTCAAGGATTTCAAACAAGTCGTCCGTATAGTTTACGGGAAGCTGTGTTGAATTTGTATAGAACGGAGGCATATTTTCTTTTACTGCATCCATATTTGCAAATATTATGTCGGAATATTTCTTTCTGTCAATTCTTGCAAGTCTGTATGAAGTACCTTCTGCCGGGGTTGCTTCCAAGTTGTAAATGTTGCCTGTCTCTTCCTGATACTGCTGCATTCTTTCTCTCATGAAAGACATAACTTTATATGCGAAAGCTTTTCCTTTTTCGCTGGCAATGTTTTCTTTAAGGAAGTTTAAGCAGCATTCGTTTACTCCAACTACACCGATAGTGGAGAAATGGTTTTTCCAATAGCAACCGAATCTCTGTTTAATATTTCTTAAATAGAAACTCATATACGGATAGAGATTCTGGTCAGTAAGCTTTTCAAGAACTTTTCTCTTGATTTCCAAACTTTCCTTTGCCATATCCATTAATACTGTAAGTCTGTCAAAGAAATCTTTTTCATCTTTTGCAAGATATCCGAGTCTTGGCATATTTAAAGTTACTACTCCGATAGAACCCGTTAAAGGAGATGCACCGAAAAGTCCGCCGCCTCTTCTTCTGAGCTCTCTGTTATCAATTCTAAGTCTGCAGCACATACTTCTTGCATCGTCAGGATCCATATCGGAATTGATAAAGTTTGCAAAATAAGGAATACCGTACTTTGCTGTTATATCCCAAAGATTTTTAAGTTCCGGATTATCCCAATCGAAATCTTTGCTGATATTGTATGTAGGAATAGGAAAACTGAATACTCTGCCCTTTGCATCACCTTCAAGCATAACTTCCAAGAAAGCTTTGTTTAACATATCCATTTCTTTCTGGAAATCGCCGTATGTTTTAGGCTGAGGTTTTCCGCCGATGATAACTGCTTCATCTTTATAATGTTTAGGAACTTTCAAGTCAAATGTTAAATTTGTAAAAGGTGACTGGAAGCCTACTCTTGTAGGAACATTCAAATTGAATAAAAATTCCTGTAAACCTTGTTTTACTTCTTCATAGCTTAAATTGTCATAAGCAATAAACGGAGCAAGCAAAGTATCAAAACTTGAAAAAGCCTGTGCACCTGCTGCTTCACCCTGCAATGTGAAGAAGAAATTTACAATCTGTCCCAATGCGGATTTAAAATGTTTTGCCGGATAAGATTCTACTTTTCCTGCAACACCTTTAAAACCTGTAACCAAAAGGTCATATAAGTCCCAACCTACGCAATATACACCTAAAATTCCTAAATCGTGAATATGAAAATCGCCTTCGCTGTGTGCCTGTTTGATGTTGTTAGGATATATTTTGTTAAGCCAATACATTTTGCTTACTTCAGAAGAAATGTAGTTGTTTAAACCCTGTAAAGAGTAAGACATATTACTGTTTTCTTTAACCTGCCAGTCTTTCTTGTAAAGATACTGGTCAACTAAATCAACATTAAATGTAGAAACGATGTCTCTCATTTTTGCGTGTTGATCTCTGTAAATAATAAATGCTTTTGCTGAAGCTTTATAAGGAGAATTCAATAAAACTTCTTCTACAATATCCTGAATCTGTTCTACGGTAGGTTTGTCTGATGCGACTGTTTCCTGTGCGATACTTAATACTTTAACCGTAAGTTTTGTTGCAATGTCTTCTGCAAATTCGCCTGTTGCTTTACCTGCTTTTAAAATTGCCTGCTGAATTTTTTTGAAATCGAACTTTTCTTCTTTTCCGTCTCTCTTCAAAATGCTGTCGAAAACCGATAATACTTTCTCCATTTACATTTCTCCTTTTTTTTATTTTTATTTTTTGTACTTCTTGTTTTAAAGATTTTTGTTTTGTGAAAAATTTGTGAAATCGTGTGATAATTATAAAATTTATTTTTTTGTTTGTCAAGCAAAAAATACTAAATATTGGATTTTTATATATAAAAATACTACGGGTAGTGGTATAAAAAGCGGTTTATTTTTTACATTTTACAACCAATAATTTACATTTACAATTAAAATATTTCGTATTTTTTTATAAATATTGTATAATATCCGCATTATGGAAGAACGCTTTAATTTCAATTTAATACTAAACAGTTTTCTTATACTGATACCTATAAACCTTTTTATAATGGCAGCGATGACGGTTTACAGGTTTATATTCTTTTTGTTCTTTGCGGATTTTGCGACCGTATCGACGATGAAACTTTATATTCTAAAAGCATTTTGGATGGGTTGCAGATTTGATTTATCGATACTTGCATATGTTAATGCACCTATAACTTTATTACTTTTAGTATGTTTTATCCTGCAAAGCGACATATTTTTTAAATCTGTTATTACTTTTATCAAATATTATTATTCTTTAATTTTCCCTCTGATATTTTTATTATTCTTTATCGATTCCGGCTTTTATATTTATTTCAAAGACCATTACAACTTAATGATTTTTGGTTTTTTTGAAGACGACACTTTGGCACTTTTAAAAACAATGTTTGTCGATTACAGGTTCTGGCTGGCAGTAATTGTTTTTATATTTTTGGCTTACATAATAATAAAGTTTGTAAAATTTACCGTTAAAACTTTAACTTATAACGAAAGAATAGTAAACACTCTGTACTGGAAAAAGTCCAAAAAGTTTATAGTAATGATAATTATAATTGCGTTAAATTTTATCGCGGCAAGAGGATCTTTTTCGATGTTTCCTCTCGGACTTTTCTATTCACAAATTTCGCCGGACCAGTTTATTAACAAACTTTGTGTTAATCCGATACACCCTTTAGCAGACACAATATATTTAAAAATAAAAAATCTTAACAACAGTATTGATTTAAAAGAAAGTTTAAAGTACGACGATAAAAATATTTTAGAAGATTTAAAGTATCTTCCTGCATATCAAAGTGCCATTGATTTGTCAGATATTTATACAAAGCACACAAAAGAAAATAAACATGTTGAAAAAAATAAACCGAATGTCATTTTAATAGTGATGGAAGGCTTTGGCGAAGTACCTGTCTTAAACAATAACAAAAAGTTCAATGTCCTGGGCGAATTAAAAGCGCATTTCGATAAAGACATCGTTTTTTACAATTTCCTTGCGGCAGGTTTTATTACGATACATGCAATAGAATCCATTACTTTAAATATTCCGCAAAGACCTTTTGTAAATCAAATAACACAGAGCCAAGATGCATATAAAATGTTTGCCGGATCAATGGCTCGTCCTTACAAAAATGCCGGATATCGTGCTTCTGCTCTATATGGCGGCAGTATGACCTGGCGTGATTTAGAAGGTTTCTTTAAAGCACAAGGGTTCGACGATATTATCGGAGAAGGCAACATTAAAGCCGAAGCAAAAGACAGACATTCTTGGGGAATCAACGACGATAAACTGTTCGAACTGATAAGAAATCAGCTATTTAATGATGAAATACAGGAACCGAAATTTATTTTTGCAATAACAACGCAGACTCATCCTCCGTACAAAGTTTCACCGGAATATGAGCCTCTTCCTCTTGAAACTCCTGCAAACATTGCAAAAATGATGTCTATTAAAGATTTGCATAACGAGAACTTATTTAAAGTATATCAGTCAACCAACAGAGAACTGGCAAAGCTTATATCCGACATAAAAAAGTCAACTTTTGCAGATAACACAATTATTGCCGTTACCGGCGACCACAATTTGAGAGAACTTTCAAATGTTACACCTGAAGAATATTTCTTAAGGTACGCAGTTCCGTTTTATCTGTATATTCCGGAAAAATTAAAAGAAAGTTTGAACTCGTTTAATAACTTTTCTGTTTTTGGTTCTCAGATGGATATTATGCCTACATTATATGGTTTGTCATTATCTTCGGCAGATTATGTTTCTTTCGGCAATGACCTTTTTACCACACAAGAAAACATAGCTCTTAATGTGGATGGGCTTGTATTGAAAAACAATATCGCAATAAAATATAATTTCATCGACGGCAGTTTTGTATCGTTTATCTTTGACAACAAAAACAAAAAGTTGACACAAGTTTCACCTACACAAGAACATCAAAAACTTGTCAACTATTACAAAGCCGTAATGTTACTAACCGACGAAACATTCAACAACAAAAAATAAAAATATTTTTGATGATGTTTTACAGTACCTTTATTTTCTTAAAGTGTGCAGCGCTTTTTTGGTTGGTATTGAATACTATCTCAAATATTCCCTGCGATAAAAGATACTGTTCTAAGTTGGCAAAATAAAATTTATCTTCCTTAATTTTGTTAAAAAATACGAAATGTTTATTGCCTGCTTTTATGTGGGTAGTAATATTTTTAGCGCTCTCAAAACTGCGGATAAAGTTTACCTCTTTAAACGGGTTTATACAGAAAAAACATGCTGCCGCAAGCACGCATATCAAAAG
>JAFPUA010000030.1 GCA_017413305.1 Candidatus Ruminimicrobiellum caprinum | reverse complement strand
TAATAGGTTTACCCGATGACGGAGACAAAATATTTTTGGTTGTCATCATTAACATTTTAGCTTCAAGCTGTGCTTCAATAGAGATAGGAACATGAACTGCCATCTGGTCACCATCGAAGTCAGCGTTGAATGCCGTACATGTTAAAGGATGTAACTGTATAGATTTACCTTCTACCAAGATAGGTTCAAAGGCCTGAATACCTAATCTGTGAAGCGTAGGAGCTCTGTTAAGAAGAACAGGGTGGCTCTTGGTAACTCTTTCCAAAATACCCCAAACTCTTACATCGCCTCTTTCCAAAATTCTTCTTGCAGCTTTAAGTGTGGTACCTTCCTGCTTGATAAGCTCTCTGATAATAAAAGGCTTAAACAACTCAAGTGCCATTTCCTTAGGAATACCGCACTGATTAAGTTTCAAAGAAGGACCTACAACGATAACGCTTCTGCCGGAATAGTCAACTCTTTTACCCAAAAGATTCTGTCTGAATCTTCCCTGTTTACCTTTCAATGTGTCGGAAAGAGATTTCAACACTCTGTTTCCTGCACCTGTAACAGGTCTGGACAATGAATCGTTATCTATTAAAGCATCTACTGCTTCCTGCAACAATCTCTTTTCGTTATTGATCATCACTGCAGGAGCTTTCAACTGTTCAATATGTCTTAATCTGTTGTTTCTATTAATAATTCTTCTGTACAAATCATTCAAATCAGAAGCTGCAAACCTTCCACCTTCCAAAGCAACCAAAGGTCTTAAATCAGGCGGAATTACGGGAAGAACAGTAAGTATCATCCACTCAGGTCTTGTGTTGGAATTTTTAAAACCTTCAACAACTCTGAGCTTTCTGATAAGCCTTGCTCTTTCCATATCTGAAGAAATTTTTGAAATTTCTTTCTGAATTTCTTTCTGTTCTTTTTCAAGATCAATTTCTTCAAGAAGTTTTCTGATAGCAGATGCACCGATATCAACTTTTAAATGTTCACCAAAACCGTTTCTGAATTTCTTAACATCGGACTCTTCCAAAAGAATAGGCGTTTCAGGTTTAGAGAAAGTTTTTAAAATAGGAAGTTCCATCCTGAAAACTTCTACTCTGAGTTTACCTTCGAAAGCTTTCAAACTTTCAGGATTCTTTCTAAGTTCGTTGAAAAGATTTTCTTTCTCTATATCAAAAAATTCTACTTTTATTTTTCTGTCCGGCTCACTTAAAGAAACATCAGTATCTTTACCAAAGGCATTGTTAAGAATTTTTTTCAATTCGCTCTTCTGGCCGCCTTCAACATCGTAAAAATATACATTATGAGGTTTAAAATAACATTTATAATATTTTACACCGTTAGTAATGTTGTCAGCAAGTTTCTTTACTACATCAGCTTTCTTTTCGCCGCTGTAGTCTGCCATAGTTTTAACTATTTTTTCAAGCTTTTTCTTTAATGCTTTTTCATCACTGTTATCTAACTCAATATCTTCGGCAACAATACCGTCAAAGACATTTCTAAGTTCTTCTCTGACAACAGCACTCTTCATTCCGTACTGGAACAAGTTGTACTCTTCTTCTTTCAGCAAAGAACCTTTATGAAGGAAAGGAACTATATCCGAAGCATCTTTCAAAGTATTAGTTACAACATATTTTGTGTAATAAATAACCTTCTCTAAGTCGGAAATTTTCATATTTAATAAAATACCGATCTTTGAGGGCGGCTTCTTTAAAAACCAAGGATGTGCTACAGGAACTGCCAAGTCGATATGACCAAATCTTTCTCTTCTTACTTTAGATTCGGTAACTTCAACTCCGCATCTGTCACAGATAATACCTTGATGTTTTACATATTTATATTTCCCGCAATGACATTCCCAGTCCTTTGTAGGTCCGAAAATACAATCACAGAACAAACCATCTCTCTCGGGCTTAAATGTTCTGTAGTTGATAGTTTCAGGTTTTTTAACCTCACCGTAGGACCAAGACCTAATATCTTCCGGGCTTGCAACTGTTAACTTTACGGCATCAAAATCCGTGAAGTTAAGATTCTGCGGTTTTTTCTTTACATTTTTTGAATTTTTCATTTATAGTTGCCCTTCCATAATATTGTTTATTACTTTTATTCAGCTTTTTCCGACGAAGATTCTTTAGAATCTACCTCACCGTTCTTTAACAAAGCTACATTCAAACCTAATGCTCTAAGTTCGTTTATTAACACTTTGAAAGATTCCGGTATTCCGGGTTCCGACACTGCTTCGCCCTTGATGATAGAATC
>JAFPUA010000255.1 GCA_017413305.1 Candidatus Ruminimicrobiellum caprinum | reverse complement strand
TGATAAGAGAAAATGAAACAGATGTTGAAAGTAAAGTTCCTTTACTTGGCGATATTCCTGTATTAGGATATTTATTTAAGAGCAAAACAAAAACAAAAACAAGAACAGAACTTACGATATTTATAACTGCAAAAATAGTAAGTTAGTAAAAAAATTTGAGGTATAAATAATATGGAAAATTTAAAAGGTATCTCTAATCAAAAACAGGATCAAGAGCAAGAACAGTCTGTCATTGAAGAAGAAAAGAAAGTTCCCAGTATTTTGATAATAGAAGATGAAGAAGTGGAAAGATATACTCTTAAAACAGCGCTTGAAGCTGAGGGGTTCTTCGTTGAAGCTGCCGAGAAAGGCGCTGAGGCGGAGTCAATAGCGAAGACTATTGCTTTTGATATAATTATAGTGGATTACAGGCTTCCTGATATGGATGGTGTTACTGTAACAAAGAGATTGCAGGCATTGTCATCGGAGTTTACGCCTATATTTGTTACGGGGCATACTTCTCTTGAAATTGCTTTGGAAGCAATGAGAATAGGAGCATATGACTATATATCCAAACCGTTGGATATTGCAAAACTTGTTAAAATTATTTACAAAATTCTTGAAGAAAAAAGAATTCTTGCAAGAAGCAGAAGAGCTTTAAATACCCTTATTGAAAAAGGTGAAGTTGAAATGGGAAATGACGATAAATTGATGGTTATATCGTCGCCCGATGAAAATGTAGAAAAAGATAATACTAAAATAGATATGTTTAAAACTTTTAAGGGAATTCTTTCAGCAATAAAAAATTATTATTGGGGTATATAAAATGAAAAAACTTACACTGTTGGTCGGTTTACTTTTTCTTGTTGCCTCTGTTACATTTGCTATGTCTATAAAAGAAGATGTTGATGAAACTTCTGACGATACAAGCGCTACCGTAAAAAAAGAAACTGCCGTTAAGCCCGGCTACTATGAAAAACAATTTAAAAAAGCAATAAAATATTATTTTGACGGAGATTTTGCTAAAGCTGAAGATATTTGTGATAAAATTGTTATTGCTGAGCCGGAAAATGAAGCGGCTATGGAACTTCAAAGTAAAATAGCCTTTTTGAAAAAGAAAGAAGAAACTTATAAGAAGGAATTGGTTGATAGCTATTATGTTGAATTGAGAAAGGCTGTTATGGAAGGAAATTGCTATGAAGGGTTTCTTTATTTAAAGAAAATAGGTGCAATTTCTAAAAATGAAAAAATGGACTACTTTTCCAATGTTTTAGTTATGGAAAAAGAAAATATTGTTTCCAGATTCAGCAGTAAAAGTGACAAAAATACTTTTTTAAAGTCTCTTGATGCTTTTGTTAAAGAAAATTTTTCCAAATCTACCAACCTTTTATTTAAACTTCAGGAAAAATATCCTCAATTTTCAATATATTTAAGTATAAGCAGAGCCAAAGAATTTAAAGATGGCAGTGAATTTAGAAAAAAACAGCTCTATAAAGAAGCCATCAAAAGTTTACATAAAAATGAATTTGTTTCAGCACAGGTTTCCGCTGAGTTGTTGTATATGATGGATTATAGCGATATAACGGCGAAGTTGTTGTTGGATCAGATAGAGTTAGAAATCGAAGACTAAAGATAAAATTAGGTTACATCTTATAACGAAAAAACAGCAAATTTTGGACTACAATATTGAAACTCGCAAACTTATGTACACCTTAAGGGAAATGTACACCGCGTTTGCGAGTTTCTTCATTTCGTCACAAACTATGCTGTTTTTTCTGTGCCATTATATCCCAAGATTAACTTTCTTAAAAATAAAAAGGAGCAGAAAATTTCTCTGCCCCTTTCCTCAGATCATTGCTATGTTATGATCCGAAAATTGTTTCTTTTTTACATCGTAATAGCTGCATTATTGAGAACTGTAATTTCTCCTCTTTCCGTTAAATTAAAAGGTTGAATTATAGTTCCATACTCTTTGCTTGCTACAGCAGCTGTAAAAGCTGTCATACCACCTCTGCCAATATTCTCGTGTTTTGCTCCATTAAATACATTGAACCAAGAAAAATATCTATTGTTCATAGCATTAATTCCAAATATGGGCATATTCGCTGTCCAAGCTTCAGAAGTATAGGCATTGTTGCCGGAAGGAACAAGAGCGTATGGTCCCAAAAAATATCCCCATTCGTTGTAATAATTAATTTGTGCTTCTTTAATAACTCCCAATAAAGCATAACCTTCTCCCAATACAGTATACTCTTTAGTACGATGTCCTCGATAAATAGGCCAAGATATTAATGACAAAACAATAACAATAATCATGGTAATAATCAACTCCATCATAGTGAATCCTTCCATTTTTCTTTTCATAAATTCTCCTTATGCCAAAATTTATTTGCTAAAATATTTAAAAACAAGTATAATCACTGGAAACTGCAGGGTATTTGCAGATAACCTGCAGTCAATTACACAGCAGTATCCTAGTTAAAGAAATAATATTAAGCTTATTGAGCTTTTGTTTATTATGCTGTGTGTTATGTTTTGTAAAATCTAATATAAACATTTTAGAATCTCTATTTTCTGTTAGTAAACTGTTAATTACTGTTAATATTTTAATTTATTTGTAGAGATTTGTCAAGTGTTTTATTGTTTTGCGGTGAGGTAATAATGAATTTTGGAGAAAAACTTTACTATTTGTTAGGAAAGAAAAATTTAACACAAGCTGATTTAGCAAGGAAAATAAATCAAAAAACATCTGCTATTGCAAGATGGGTAACCGGTAAGTATAAACCATCGAGCAAAAATATGAATAGAATTGCAGAAGCTCTTAATGTTTCTATAGAAGAATTAATTTCTGACGATAAAATAAATAAAGAAAATGATGAAATTAAAGAAATAAAAAAAGAAATTGCAGTGATGAAGTCCGAGTTGAAGTTATTAAAACAAAAACTTTCAAAAAAATAATCTTATAGAAAGTCAAATTTTATTTGACTTTCTTCTCTCAAAAATGTAGAATTCTCTCACTATGGCAAAAATAACAGTAAACACAGACAGATGTAAAGGTTGCGGACTCTGCATAACAGCGTGCCCGAGAAAATGCATTGATTTTTCATCAGAACTGAATAAAATAGGATATCATTCAGCTTATTTGAAAAATGAAAAAGATTGCATCGGATGCGGATTTTGTTATCAAATGTGCCCCGATACTTGCATAGAAGTGTACAGGTAAAAAAATGGTAAAAAAATTAGTTAAAGGAAACATCGCCTTATGTGAAGGCGCAATAGCTGCAGGGCTTGATGCGTATTTCGGTTATCCTATTACACCGCAGAATGAAGTTCCCGCTTATATGTCCAGAAAAATGGTGGAACTTAAGAGGGTTTTTATTCAGGCTGAATCTGAACTTGCTGCAGCAAATATGGTGCTTGGTGCATGTGCAACAGGCAAAAGAGCAATGACATCTTCGTCATCGCCGGGAATATCTTTGAAACAGGAAGCTATTTCTTATATGGCAGGTATGGAAGTGCCCGGAGTGATAGTTAATGTACAAAGAGGCGGCCCCGGACTTGGAAATATTTCAGGTTCTCAGGCGGACTATTTTCAGGCTGTTAAAGGCGGCGGACACGGAGATTATCATTTGATAGTTTTTGCTCCGGCAAACGCTCAGGAAATGTATGAAATTGCATATAATGCATTTGACATTGCACAGAAATACAGAAACCCTGTAATGTTGTTATGTGACGGAATTATCGGGCAGATGATGGAACCTGTCGATTTCAACAAAGAACCGAAAACAAAGTTTGAATACAGAGACTGGATCCTCGACGGATGTAAAGGCAGAGAGCCGCGTTCGTTAAAATCTCTTCTTATGGAAGATGGCGCTTTGGAAAAACATAATCTTGACTTACAGAAAAAATATAAACTGATAGAAGAAAACGAAGTTAAAGCCGAACTTTATCAGGTTGAAGATGCTGAAGTTATAATAGTTGCTTACGGAATATCTTCAAGAATTTCTAAAAATGCAATAAAACAGGCAAGGGAAAAAGGTATAAAAGCCGGTTTAATCAGACCTATTACATTGTGGCCTTTTCCATCCAAAATTATTGCAAGTTATGCTAAACCGGGAGTAAAGTTTTTCTCAGTAGAGTTTTCGTTAGGACAGATGGTAGAAGATGTAAAACTTGCCGTTAACGGTAAATGCCCTGTTGACTTTTTGGGAAGAGCTGGCGGCGGAATAGTTTCAGATAAAGATGTGTTAAATAAAATTATAGAGTTGGCAAAGTAAAATGGAAAAAATATTATCAAGACCGAAAGCATTAAAAGATCATCCTTTGTCGTATTGTCCGGGGTGCGGACACGGCATTGTGCATAGGCTTGTTGCACAGGCTATAGATGATTTAGGTATAAGAGAAAGAACAATTGCAGTTGCACCTGTAGGCTGTGCTGTATTTGCTTATAACTATTTCAATTTTGATACTACGGAAGCTCCTCACGGCAGACCGCCGGCTGTAGCAACAGGTATCAAAAGGACTAACCCCGATAAAATAGTTTTTACTTATCAGGGAGACGGTGATTTAGCCGCTATAGGTACAGCAGAAACAATTCATTGTGCAAACAGGGGCGAAAATATTACCGTTATTTTTATAAATAATGCTAACTATGGTATGACGGGCGGACAGATGGCGCCTACCACACTTTTGGGGCAGGTAACAGAAACTACGCCTTTTGGAAGAGATCCTCAAAGAGAAGGATATCCCATAAATGTTTGTGAACTTTTGGCAGGACTTAAAGGAACAAAATATATTGAAAGAGTATCCGTATGTGATGCTCCTCATGTAATACAGGCAGGGAAAGCAATTAAGAAAGCTTTTCAGAATCAGATTGAAGGAAAAGGTTATTCTTTTATTGAAGTAGTTTCTCATTGTCCGGTAGATTGGGGTAAAACTCCTATCGATGCGACAAAGTGGGTAAAAGAAGAAATGTTTAAAACTTTCCCTTTAGGCGTAATAAAGGATGAAACAAAATAATATGAAAATTTATGAAGAAATAATTTCAGCAGGTTTTGGCGGACAGGGTGTACTTTTAGCAGGTACTCTTATAGCTCAGGCAGCAATAGAACAAGATTTAAAAACTACATGGTTCCCTTCTTACGGGGCAGAAATGAGAGGCGGAACTGCCAATTCTACGGTGATAATTTCCGATGAGGAAATAGGTTCTCCTGTGGCATTTGCACCAAGTGCATTGATAGCACTTAACAGACCGTCTTTAGAAAGATTTTTACCTAAAATGAAAGAAGATGCAGTAGTAATTGCAAACTCATCTTTAATTGACTCTAAAGATTTTGAAAGTGATAAAAGAATAAAATTTATTCCCATATCTGAAATTGCAGATAAAGAAGTAGGAAATATAAAAACAGCCAATATGGTGGCAGTAGGTGCGTTAATTAAACATCTTCAAGCTCCAAGTTTAGATAGCTGTTTGAAAGCTCTTGAAACGGCATTTTATGCTAAACCTAAAGTTATTCCTTTGAATATTAAAGCTGTTAATGCCGGCTATAATTATAAAGCGTAAAAGGAGAATTATGATAGTAATTCGCAGTGCCAAGGTAACTGACGCCAAACATATTCACAAACTTGTAGAATTCTTTGCAGATAACAAAGAAATGTTACACAGGTCGCTTAACTCTATATACGAAAATATACAGGAATATGTTGTTGCTGAAGAAAGTGAAGGTAATTCTAAAAAAATTATCGGTTGTGGCGCATTGCATGTCAGTTGGGAAGATTTGGCTGAAATAAAAGCTCTTGCCGTTAACAAAGATTACGCAAGAAAGGGCATAGGAAGGCAAATAGTTACAACGCTTGAACAGAATGCACTTAAGCTTGATATATTTACCACATTTGCATTAAGTTTTAAACCGAAATTTTTTGAAAAGTTAGGTTATGAAGTCATTTCAAAAGAGGTTCTTCCTCAGAAAATTTGGAGCGAATGTATTAACTGTCATTTGTTTCCTGATTGTGGCGAAGTGCCTTTGATAAAAGATCTTTCACCAGAAGCAAAGCATCATAGACTTATAAAAAAGAAATAGCATCTTGTAACGAAAAAACAGCAAATTTTGGACTACAATATTGAAACTCGCAAACTTATGTACCCCTTACGGATATGTACACCGCGTTTGCGAGTTTCTTCATTTTGTCACAAACTTAGCTGTTTTTTCTGTATTGTTAAATTTATTGGTAAATCTTTATCTTTTTTTGTAGTTCATTGCGGTTTCGTCGTTTATTGTACATTAAAAAGTTTGCTTGCTACAAACTTTTTTTGTATAATATCACAATCATGAAAAATCTATCTAACTTAAATTCTGCACAAGAGCAGGCCGTTATTCATACAGACGGGCCTTTGATTATTTTTGCCGGTGCAGGTACAGGAAAAACAAGAGTTATTACCCATAGAATTGCGTACCTTTTAGAGCAGGGTGTTCGCCCTTACAATATTTTGGCCGTAACATTTACAAATAAAGCTGCAAATGAAATGAGAAAGAGGGTAAATGATCTTACAAATAACACTGCTGTTGATGTAAGAATTTCAACATTTCATTCTTTTTGTTTGTATCTTTTATCGTGTGAAGCTAAAATTTTTGGTATGGAACAGAATTTTCTTGTTTATGATGCAGGTGAACAGTTGAATGTAATAAAAGAATGTATGAAAGAGCTTAAACTTGACGATAAAAGGTTTAAGCCTATGGCTATATTAAACAGAATAAGCCGTGCAAAAGATGACTTAATTGATCCTGCACAGATGACAGAAACAGCACAGGAAAAAGGCGATTTTTACGGACAGACGATAGCTTCCGTATACGATTTGTATCAGAAAAAACTTCATACCTATAATGCGCTTGATTTCGGTGATTTGATTATGCAGACGGTAATAAATCTTCAAAAATTGCCGGATATTCTTGCAAAATATCAGGAACGGTTTAAATATATTCTTGTAGACGAATATCAAGATACAAACCATGCTCAATATATTCTTACCAAAATGCTTGCGGAAAAATATAAAAATATATGCGTTGTAGGTGATGATGACCAAAGTATTTATTCTTGGCGTGGTGCCGATATAACCAATATTTTAGACTTTGAAAAAGATTATCCAAATTGTAAGGCGGTGAAACTTGAACAAAATTACAGATCTACCCCCAAAATTCTTAAACACGCATGGAATGTGATAAAAAATAACAGCGGCAGAGTGCCGAAACAGTTGTGGACGGAGAACGAAGATAATGGAGAAATTTTTGTTTATCAAAATTTTAATGAAAACGACGAAGCAGAACGCGTAGTTGATACTATCCTTATTAACAGGCAAAAAGGTTACGAACTTTCCGATTTTGCTGTTTTCTACAGGACAAATGCACAGTCAAGAGCTATAGAAGATGCTTTGAGAAGACAAGGTGTACCGTATAATATTGTAGGAACTTTAAAGTTTTATGAAAGAGCCGAAATTAAAGATATTATGGCATACTTAAAACTTATTCATAACCCCAGCGACAATGTAAGTTTTAAGAGGGTTGCTAATGTTCCAAAAAGAGGTGTTGGAAAAACTTCTCTTGAAAAGTTGGAGACATTTGCGGCATCTAAAGGGTTATCGATGTATGAAGCGTTAAATTTCGTTGGGACGGATGTTATCGGTAGAAGTTCTTTGACGGGGTTAAACAATTTTAAAGCTATAATAGAGAAAAATTTTAGAACTAAATTCAATAAGTCGGTAAAAGAGATAGTTTTGTCTGTTATTGAAGATACCGGCTACATAAGAGAACTTGAAACTTCTCTTCTTCCTGAGGATAAAACAAGAATAGAAAATATACAGGAATTTGTTTCTGCCGTAGAAGATTTCGAACAGCGTTCGCCTGATACGACATTGGCGGGTTATTTAACGCAAGTTGCGCTTGTCAGCGACATAGATTCTTGGCAGGACGAAGAACAAAAAGTTACTTTGATGACATTGCATTTGGCAAAAGGACTGGAATTTAAAAATGTTTTTATAATGGGACTTGAAGAAGGTTTGTTCCCTATAGGTGATGATGCCGACGAAGAAGAAATGGAAGAAGAAAGAAGGTTGATGTATGTCGGTATGACAAGAGCAAAAGAAAATTTGTATATGACTTGGGCTTCGCAAAGGACAGTTTACGGTAAAACGAAATTTAATGTCCCGTCGAGGTTTTTGTTGGAAGCAGGTTTCTCGGAGCAGTTATCCAGCAGATCTGCAAGAAACTTTGTAAGAAATTTTAATTTCAGACAAAAAGAAACAATACATGATGTTTCCGATATTAGAGAAATGGATAACAGTTTTACAGACGAAGAAATAACTTACGAGCCGATAGATAAACCGGAAGATTCCAGCCCTTACAAGATAGGAATGAGCGTTTTTCATCAGGTGTTTGGGAACGGGAAAATTGTAGAAAAATCCGGGAAAGGTGACGACGAGAAAGTGATTGTGGCTTTCAGTAATGGACAGTGGAAGAAACTTCTGTCAAAATATGCAAATTTACAGATATTGTAAAGATATTGTAAAATTATAAAAAAGTTGTTGAAAAAATTTTTAAACTATGTTATAATAATAAAATATACAATGGTATTTTGCCATTTTGTAGACGAAGATATAAAATAAAATTGCAAATAAAAAAGGAGATTTTAAATCTATGTCATCAAAAAACACGAAGTGGATTGTTTTTGGAAGCGTCATTCTTGTTTTGGCAGTTTTAATATTGGTAGGTCCGATTATGGTAAAAAAATACATGAGAGCAAAATGGCAGAATGCACCGCATTATCAAACATCTGAACTTTTGATGAATGTTTCCGGTACTTTGGCAGTTTCTCCTGATAACAAAGTTTATTTGAAAGGTAGCAACGGATTGTTTTATGTTTTGGAAGGTATTAATCAGGATGTTTCTGATAAAATTGATGCAACTTGCAGTGTGGTAGGTACTTTCAGACAGGCTAAAGATGGAGATGTTATTGACGGTAACCCTGTAAGGCTTTTTATTGGTGTGCAGAAAATATTATTTACTGATTCCGGTGATACCATAAATATGTCTGAACCTATTCCGGATAGAGTAAAAGTAAGTGCAGAAGAGAAATCTTTGAAAAAGGCAAGATTAAGAGTAGAAGCTAATACCAGACTTAATAAACCTATTTTGTTTGATGTTGTTAAAGGTAAAGTTTCTATGGTCAGCAGAAAAGATAAAGATGGTAACAATTATGCTGCATTAGTATTGAAAGATGAAGTAAATGATAATTATATGCTCTATAAGAAGGGCAAAGATTTGTCAGATTTGAACGGTAAAGAAGTAATAGTTCTTGGTAGAGAAATTCTTCCTCCTTCCAATATGTTATTGGTAACCGATGAAACGACATTTGAAATTTATGAAGTATACGATTTTAACTACAACAAAATTATGTAATTTGTGTTGATTTTTTACAATTTTTTCACATTTTTTTCTACCGAATTTTAGATTTATTTGTTATAATTGTTACAGGGATAAAAAGGAGCGATGTTATGAAAAAAATGCAAGCAGTAATAATATCACTTTTGTTTTTAATATCGAGCACTACGCAAGCAGCTCTGTTTGAAGCTCCGAATCCGTATAAGTTCGGGCCTCAAGGCAGAGCTGTTTCCGATTTAAGGGACTTTGCTACACCTAAACAAATGGTAAGCATTCTCCCTAATAGGCCTGTTGTTGCTACAGATTCAGAAGGCAACAGAGTTTACTATACCCCCGATGGGAAGATGGCTCTTTCCATAGCAAAAAATGGAGCAATGAGTTTTTCTCTTGGTGGTGTTACAAAATCTAAAAATTCTTCGGGAGAATTGACAGGTATAACAAGGACTATACAAGGCAGCGGCTTAAGACAGGAAATCAGAAACGAAAATGATCAGATAATAGGCTATAAAGAGCTTAACGGCAAAGGAAAAACAGTTGCCACATACGATAAAGATAATAATTTAACTTCTACCTACCATTACAAAGGACAGGGTGCAAAGCTTGACTATGTACAGAATGAAATGACTTTAGGTAGAACATATTATGACGACTATAACAGAGCAATATATGAGATAAATTTTGAGGGATATGTTTTGGCAACTTATCAATATCAGGATGTTTCTTATGAATATGGTTCCGATGGCAAAAGTGTAGTTGCAGAAAGAACTTCGTTGCCGGCAGGAGAAAAAAACAGAGGACTTCTTATTTCCAAGAAAAATTATGAAGCAGAATTTGAAAAATTTAATGAAGAAGAAGGAACGTCTGAACATAGTATAGGCTATAAAACAACTTTTTATAATTTAGAAGGCAGAGAAACTCATGTTACAAACAATAATGGTCAAATTATTCAGGAATTTCATTATAAAAATGATGGTGCAGGTAATGAAATTTTAGATTATATTGAGGATAATTTGACACATAATAAAACTTATTTTGATGAACATGGTAAAAAAGATTATACCGTTAATGATCAAAATACTGTTCTTACAAGATATTTTGACGATTATATAGTTAACTACTCTAGAGATGGTAATTATGCAGAAGTAACGATGCTTGATATAGATGGAACCGAATTATATACAACATTAAAAAATATAGAATATAATGACGATGGAACAATTAACAAAGTTTTAGACGGTGATGACAGAGTTTTAGAAGAGTATTTTTATAAATATGATAGTGAAGGAAATAAGGTTATAGACTATGTAGTAAATTATTCCGATGATGAGTTTGATGGCAAAACTACATATTTATGGTACAATGACAATAAACCTCAGTATGTTACATCGACGCCAGAAAGACCAACAGATGATACAGATCCTACTATCTTGAAAGATTTCAGCTGGAATGGTAATACTCTGGTGTATACATTTAACAGACAAACAGAAAATACCAAATGGTATCAATCTGAAAAAGACTGGGTTTATGAAACATTTAATGAGAGGATAATAAGCAAAAACGTTTATAATAACGGTCAGAAAGTAGGCGTATGGAATGCACAGAAACATGAACTGACAATTTTAATAAACGAAAGAAATTGGATAACCATAGCAGGTGTAGATGAAGAACCTACGGCAGCATTCATAATGAATATTATAGAGAAAAAAGCAATAGTAGAAAGAGCTGCAGATATGACACATGATGAAGTAATAGATTTGAACAAAATTTTGTCTCAACATTGATAAAAAAATATAATTAAAAATCATTGACAAATCAATGATTTT
>JAFPUA010000254.1 GCA_017413305.1 Candidatus Ruminimicrobiellum caprinum | reverse complement strand
CGGTATAGTAAAGATAAATCAATTTTCAGATTTTAATGAAACAGAAGAAAATAAAATAAAAATAGGAATTGTTCAGCCGAATATTGCGCAACAAATGAAAAGAGGAAAAAAGTATAGACAAAAAATAGTAAAGATACTGTATAAAAGCGTAGAGAGTTTAAGAGATAAAGGATGTAATATTATTTTGTATCCGGAAACTGTTCTACCAAGAAGATTGATGAAATATCCGGAAATTAGAAGTTTAGTGAGGAGTATTGCCAAAAATTCAGATATAACACTAATTGGCGGTAAATTTGATGAAGATAAAAGAATATACAATACCATATTTATTGTCGATAAAAACGGCGAAGTTGTAAATAAATACAAAAAGAAACATCTTGTTCTATTTGGCGAATATGTCCCTTTTCAGGGGTTTCTTGCAGAGTTGTTTAAAAGAATAGATTTAACAGACAATTTATCAAAAAATGAGAACGTGGAAGTTTTTGATATAGGTTCTTGTGTCTTAGGTATAAATATTTGTTCTGAAAATTATTATCCGTACTTATCTAGAGAATTTACTTTAAAAGGTGCTACATTACTTACAACACATTCAAATGATGCTTGGTGTGACGGATTATCGTATCCTTACCAACATTTTATAATGAACGTTTTTAGGGCTGTTGAAAATAGAAAATATCTTGCTGTTTCCGGAAATACCGGTATATCTGGAGTGATATCACCTACCGGAAAAATAATAAAACAAACTAAAGATTCCGAGCAAACTGCTTTTGAAGAAACTGTTTACACTAATAGCTACATAACCATATACGATAGAATCGGTGATTTGTTTGTGTGGCTGTGTGGTGCATATTGTTTTTGTTTGTTTATTTTTGGTATAATACTGCCATGGCTAAAAAAACGCATCCGTTAGATGAATTTAAATTAATAAATTTTATAAAAAAACATAACACGCGCCCTTCAAAATGTCATAATGTTGTTGCAGATATCGGGGATGATTGTTTTGTTTACAATTCTCATACGAATGCAAAGTATGTCGTAACAACTGACATTTTAATTGATAATATTCATTTTAAAACTGCTTGGGCTACACCGGAACAAATAGGGCAGAAATCAATAGAAGTAAATGTCAGCGATATTGCATCTATGGGAAAAGCTAAACCGTTGTATGCTTTTATATCGGTGGGAATACCGAAAAATATATCTGATAAATTTATAAAAAAACTTTTTTCATCAATTAAAAAAACTTGTGATAAATATGATATTCATTTGTCCGGAGGAGATACTGTTGGTGCAGACTTCTTAACAATTTCTGTGACACTTATAGGAATAGCTTACGACAAAGTAATTACAAGAACCGGTGCAAAAAAAGGAGACTTAATTTTTGTTTCAGGTACTTTCGGCGACAGTGGAGCAGGCCTGGAGATAATGCATAATGTACAATGTACAATGTACAATAAACGACAAAACAGAGAGATTCCGCATCAAGTGCGGAATGACAACTTTTCTTTCTGTCATACCGTGCTTGACGCGGTATCTCACCGTTTCTCAGCTTCTCAGCTTCTCAGCTTCTCAGCTAACGAGCGAAGACTTGTTAAGAAACATCTTGTTCCGCAGGCACGGTTGAAACTTGCAAACAATTTATCGAAAAATTTAAAAATAACATCAATGACAGATTCTTCTGATGGACTTTTTAAATCCATAGAATTGTTAGCAGGGGAAAAAGGCGCCGATATCAATATAAACAGTATACCTATTTCAAAAAATTTGATAAAATATTGCGGAACTGATTTAAATAAATTATATAAATTTGCTTTGTTTGGTGGCGAAGAATTTGAACTTGTTTTTACCGTTGATAAAAAAGATTCTGCAAAAGCGAAAAAATTTTTTCCGGAAATAAAATGTGTCGGTACCATAACAGGCTACAAAAAAATAAAATATTTTTATAACAATAAACTAAAGAATATAAAATATGACGGATATAAACACTTTTAAGAACAAAATTTTTTATACTAAAACCGACGAAGAAACGAGATCTCTCGGTAAAAATTTTGCCAAAATTTTAAAATCGAAAGATATAGTTTTTCTTAACGGAGATTTGGGAGCAGGCAAAACCACATTTATACAAGGTGTTTTGTTTTATTTCGGTATAAAAAAGTTTGCGAGAAGTGCTAGTTTTATGTTGGTAAGTGAGTTTGAAAGCAAACTTTGTCCTATATACCATTTGGATTTGTACAGACTTGACGATAAAAACACTTTTGATTTAGGGATAGATGAATATCTGTTTGGCAACGGTATTTCTTTAATTGAGTGGAGTGACAGACTAAAGCAGTATAACATAAAAAACAGATGGGAAATAAATATTGATTATACTGACGACGGCAGAAAAATTGCCATTTCTTATGTCATTCCCGAAGGTCGTAATCGGAAATCTATGGTATAAAAAATACCGAAAACTCTCAGCTCTCAGCTGAGGACACTGAGTGTCCGGCTCAGCCAAAATTTGTGAAGCAAATTTTTAGAGGTTAAAATGAAAATACTAGCAATAGAATCAAGCGGCAGTTCCCTTAGTATAGCAATAAGCGAAAATGGCAATATTGTAACCGAATATTTTTATAATGCCGGGAAAATTCATTCCGATGTTGTAGTTCCATTAACTGAAAAAATTATAAAAGATGCAAAATGGGAATTAAAAGATATAGATAAGTTTGCCGTAAGTATTGGTCCGGGAAGCTTTACAGGCATAAGGGTTGCAATGTCTGTTATAAAAACTTTGGCACAAACTTTAAGTAAGCCTGTAGTTGCATGTGACAGTCTTGAAATTTTAAAAAATCAGCTCAATATTGGTAAAAAAGAAACAAAAATAGTCCCTGCAATTGACGCATTAAGAAACGAAGTTTATGTTAAACAGAAAAATGAAATAATCATTATACCCATAGAAAAATTTGTAAAAAATTTAAAAAAATATAATAATATTACGGTTATAGGGTCAGCCGTTTTTGCTTACAGGAACATTTTGCAAAAAGAATTGGGTAAAAGTTCAATATCATTACAACAGTGGCAAAATTTTCCAAGAGCTGCAACGCTTGCGCTTATGGCAGAAAATATCGACGGGGTTTCTTTTGATAAGATAGAGCCTATCTACGGAAGAAAATCTTGGGCAGAGGAAAATAAATAGCAATAGCAATTTGTTTTCAATTAGCAATTAGAAATTAGTAATTAGAATTTGTGGTAAAAAATAAAAAAAGGAGAAGGTGTAAAAGTCATGAAAAAGTTGAGTTGTTTATTAATGTTGTGTTTGTGCTTGGGCATTGCAGGTTGTTCAAAAGGTCAAAATGTTGTTGCAACGGTAAATGGAGTAGAAATATCTTCAGTTGATTTTGACAGAAATTTAGATAGAGTTGTTAAAGCTCAAAATCCTCAAACTATGCAGCAACCTAATGCAAAAGATATTTTGGGTAAAAGAGTTCTTCAGGATATGATAATAAGAGAAGTCTTTTTGCAGCAGGCAAAGAAATCAAATGTTAGTGCAACACAGGAAGAAATCGACGCTGTAGTTGAAAGAGTAAAAGAACAGTTTAAAGTTAATGCAGATGGTAAAGAATTAACTGCCAAAGAACAAGAAAAGGCTTTCGATAAAGCAATAAAAGAGCAGAAAATAACGAAGGAAAAATATTTGTCTGTCGTAACGGAAGATATTATGATAGAAAAATATAGAAACGCTCTTATACAGAAAAACTTAAAGCCTGTTAGCGATGCAGAAACAAAAGTTTTCTTTGACAATGTTTCAGCTATTTATAACAATGATAAAAAGAAAGTTGCTGAGTTACAGAAAAATAAAGGTAGATACGACGAAGCAGCAATCGTTGCAGGAAATTTGAAAGTTAATCTTGCTCCTAAGGCACAGTTTGACTTAATATTGGTTTATGCCGATAAAAATATGAAAAAAGAAGAATTTGCGCAGAGACAACAATTGGCAAACACTATAAGAAAAGAAATTAAAGGTTCTTCAAATTTTGTAGAAGTTGCACAAAAATATGCACAGCAAGACGCTAAAGTTTATTTGTCCAAAATGAATGTGTATGAAGGAATGGCTCCTATAGAATTATCTTCCAGAGCTTTAAAATTAAAAGCAGGTGAAGTAAGCAATGTTTTTGAAATATTTAGAAACAATGCAGAGCCTAATGTTGCTCAAGGCTTTTTTATAATGAATGTTACAGGAAAAGCTGCAGGACAGAAATTTACCTACGAAGCTTATAAACAGGAATTGAAAAATTATATAAATCAAAAAAGGGCAGAAAGTATCGTTTTGCAAGCAAGACAGAAACTTTTACAAGAAGCAGATATAAAAATTATCAAAACATTTGATATGGACAAAACTGCACAAGGTACACAGGCAGAAAAAGCTGCTTAATAATAACCGTTTTAAAAAAGGAACAGCTTATATCAATAGTATAAGCTGTTCCTTTATCATAAAATCTTCTTGACTTGAAAGAAAGTTTTAAGTATAATATCTACCTGTTAATTAAAGCGGGCCTGTAGCTCAGTTGGTTAGAGCACTCGACTCATAATCGAATGGTCGTAGGTTCAAGTCCTACCAGGCCCAAGTGAAAAGTTCTTTAATTTATAGAGATAAGTAAAGGAAGTTCCGTGAGTACTTAGGTACAATTCGGATGCTGCCCGGCAACGGTAATCAAAAGAAATTTTGTAGCCCGGTCTATTACTTGTTTTGTTATGACAGTCTGTTGCTTTTCCAGGGAAAAGAAGCTATTTGCAGATAAATTAAAGAAAGTCTATAGTAAAAACTGTTTGACCGTTTCCTTTGGGAAATGGTCTTTTTTTATTTTTTGTTGTTTGTAGTTGTCGTTAAAAATTTTCGAAGAAAATTTTAGAGATCTTAAGATTTGAGGTGAAACGAAGCATTTTCCGACCGCGGTGTGCAGGAAGTATAGCGAAGCGGTGAGCACATAAGGGAGGAAAAAGCAAAGTTGTAACCCAAATATTAAGATCGAAATAGGATCATAAAAATGATAATGGTAGTGACGGGAAATGGAAAGGGAAAGACAACATCTTCCATCGGGCAAATTGTCAGAGCTTTAGGTCATGGTCAGAAAGTTTGCTTAGTTCAGCTTTTTAAAGGGGAAGATTTTTACGGTGAACAGAAAGTTTTGTCAAAGTTTGAAGACTTAGATTTTTTTTCTTTTGCCAAAAAACATCCTTTCTGTTTTAAAGAAGTAACAAAAGAGCAAGTTATAAAAGAGTGCGAACAAGCAATAGAAAAATTAAAAGAGATCGCAATAAACAATAAATACAATTTGATAGTATTGGAAGAGTTTAATATTGCAATAAGAGATGGATATATTGAAGAAGATAGTTTGATAGATATCGTGAAAGAATTGAATAAAAAAGCTAATGTTATGATAACCGGCAGAGGTGCCAGCCAAAAACTAATTGAACAGGCAGATTTGGTAAGTGAAGTGAAAGAAATAAAACATCCCTACAATAAGGGTATACCGGCACAGGAAGGAATTGAGTTTTAGCGACCGAAATATTTTGGCTGCGACTTTGAGTTTCCGAAACTTATGTACCTTGTTCAATTGTACACTGCGTTTCGTAAACTCTTCGTCTCGCCTAAAATCTTTCTAGTCGTGTTAAAAATCGCAAAGCGATTTTTAAAAATTATAAAAAATAACAAAATTGCTAATTACTAATTATTAATTTTATGCGTAAAATAAATATTTTAATCGTATTCTTAATACTTTTGCTATCGGGTAATTTGTTAGCGGATTATTCTCGTATCATCTCTCTTGCTCCTTCGGTGACGGAAAGTTTGTACGAACTGGGAATGGAGCCGGAACTGATTGCCAATACTACTTATTGTCGTGATATAGACAAAGATAACAAAAAAGAAAAGATTGGAACGGTTACAGATCCTAATATAGAAAAAATTATTTCATTAAAGCCGGATTTGATAGTATCCACAAAAGAAGGGAATAATAAAAATTCTATTGAAAAATTAATGCGGTTAAATCTTCCAATATATGTAATGGAAACTGTAGAAAGTTTCGATGATATTTGTAATAATTT
>JAFPUA010000253.1 GCA_017413305.1 Candidatus Ruminimicrobiellum caprinum | reverse complement strand
TTTATCTTCAAAACAATTCTTTTTACTTTTTTGGCTTCGACGCTTTCTATTTCTATTTCAAGATTGTTCCAAATAAACTTTTCATATCTTTTAGGAATATATCCGAAATGTTCCAGTATCCATCCGTTTATCGTAGTAAAATGATCTTCCGGAATATTTAATTTTAACTCATCATTAATATCCGAAATTGATTTTCCCGCATTTATAAGATATTTCCCTTGAGACAATTTTATTATATTTTCGTCTTTAACTTCATCATATTCGTCCCACACTTCACCTACTATTTCTTCAAGTAAATCTTCCATAGTAACAAGACCTATAGTTGAACCGAACTCATCAACAACTATAGCCATATTATTGGTCCCTTTTTTAAATTCCAAAATTATCTGTTTTATATAGGCTGTTTCCGGAACATAATAAACGGGACGAATTAAATCTTCTATTGCTAAAACATCGTTTGTACGCCATGCCATGGCGATATCTTTTGCCGAAATTATTCCGATAATGTTATCTATTGTTCCTCGATAAATCGGTACCCTGGAAAATTGCGTTGCTACAATTTCTCGCATTACCTTTTCTCTTGGCTGTTCAATATTTACCGCAAGAATATCAGACCTGGAAACCATAACTTGTGTAATTTTTGTCTTTCTGAATTCTATAATTCTGTTGATAATATTTCTGGAAGTTTTTGATAAAGGCGAAACATTTTCATTAGACAACAAAAATTCAACTTCGTCAGGCTGAATACGTTGTGGTTCTTGTGTTTTTCTACCGAAAAAATTTAAAATACCGTTAGAAATTGACACCAAAAATTCATTTATATATTTGCTGATTTGTGAAAATTTTATTATGATCGGGAAAGAAAATATTACCACTTTTTCCGCTTTGTATCTGCCGTAAGTTTTAGGTATTAAATTTGCAAAAACAAGTGTAAGAATTATAGTTATTACAGGCACCAACGCCATATAGAAAGCTTTATCAAGATGATATTTGTATATTAAGTCCAAAGCAACGGATGTTGCAGAAACTCCTATTGCAACGACAGAAACATTTATGCCGACAATTATAGAAGTAATAACATCATTACTGTTCTGTTCCCAATACAAAAAATATTTGTACAGTTTATTATATTTTTCTTTTAATCTCTGCACATTATAATTTGTAAGACTGGTGACAGCTGTCTCTGCAGCAGAGAAAAATGCCGCAGAACACATGAAGAATATGAAGATAAAAAATTTAATTATTATAAGAATCATAAATTATATTTCGTCATTTTCGTCAAGAATTTCGCCTACTATTTCTTCAACGATATCTTCCAAAGTTACCATTCCTAAAATTTTATTTTTGTTATTTCTTACAAAAGCAATGTGCGTTGTACCTGCTTGAAGTTCTTTTAACAATTCACTTATTTTTTTATCCGGCTCTATAAAATATGCAGGTTTAATACATTTTTTTATTAACTTTTCATTTTGTTCTTTCCATATCAAAAGAACATCGTTTATATGAACATACCCGATAATATTTTGTTTATCGCCTTTATATACTGGCACTCTGCTTCTGGATGTTTCAACTATTAAATCTATAAACTTTTCATCGTCATTATCTATGCTGACTGCCTCAATATCTTTAAACGGCGTCATTATTTTTACTGCAATAGTTTCCGTAAACCATACGGAACGTTCAAGCATGGTACTGATATTCTTATCAAAAACTCCTTCTTTGTCAGCTTGAGCAATTAAAGAATTTACTTCTTCTTTTGACAACACAGGATATTCGTCATCTTCGTCATCTTTATCAAAACAAAGATCTAATACTTTCATCAAAGGATACAAAAACGGTTTTGTCATAGATTCAATTTTCACAAGTATCGGAACAGACCAAAGGGTAACTTTCTGAGAGTTTGCACGGCTATAAATTTTAGGTGTAATTTCGCCGACTACAAGAACGACAAACGTTGTAATAATCCATGTAAAGAATTCCACAACATTTCTGTTTAGCATATTAAAAATTTCTACTGACATTGAATCTGCAAGAAAACTTATCATCATATCCGATACAACATTGCCGGTTAAAATTACCGTCAACAAATAGTATGGACTGTTAAGCCACCTTAAAAGAGGTTCTGCGATTGATTTTTTTAAAACGATAAGTTTTTTAACTCTGTATTTTGAAAGGCTGTTCAACGCAATTTCGGATGCAGACCAAAATGCGGAAAGTGATAAAAAGAATATTAAACAAACAAGGCCTATGAGAATATACATTTAAATATTTTGTCCTGTTTATCAAACATTATTTTTTTATTTTTAGGATCGTAATCCGTGTGTCCTTCCAGATGAAGAATAGAATGTATTACAAGATAACAAAGTTCCTGTTCGTAAGTAAAGCCGAATTTTTTAGCATTTTTTTTAGGGCGGTTATCGGAGATATAAATGTCACCGAGAAATAATTTTTCATCTACCAGAAAGGAAATAACATCGGTAATTCTGTTAACTTTTCTGTATTTTCTATTCATTTTTTTAATATCAGCATCAGATATTTGCGTAAAGCTGATATTATAATTATTTATTTTTTCATACTTTAATGCAAAACGCGCCGTCTTTTCAAGGCTAGGTATTAATTTTTTGTTAAAATTAGTAAACAATAATTCTTTCATAATTATCTGGTTTTATATTCTATTCTAGCGTGGTACATACCGCACAAAGTTGCCGTCATGCTCTTGGAAATTTTTGATAAATCTTTCAATGTTATAGGACAATCTGAGAACTGACCATCGGCAAACTTGTTATTGATAACTTTTTCTACAACATCCTGCAGTTTACCTGCGCTTTTATCCTGAAGTGTTCTTGCAATAGCTTCTACAGAATCTGCTATCATCAAAATAGCAGAAATTTTTGTAGTTGGCTTTTCTCCGGGATAACGAAAATCCTGTTCACTGACGTTATCTTTGTCCTGTTCAATTGCTTTAAAATAAAAATACTGTATCAGCGATGTACCATGATGCTGATTTATTGCATCTATTATGACTTTATCAAGTTTGTTTTTTTTGGCAAGTGCTACACCGTCTTTAACATGTGCCACCAAAACAAGCCCCGACATAGAAGGAGAAAGCTCATCGTGAGGATTCTCGTGTCCGGCCTGATTTTCTATAAAATATTCAGGATTTTTCAACTTGCCGATGTCATGATAATATGAACATACCCTTGCAAGAAGAGAATTTTCTTCTATAGCTTCTGCAGCTTGTTCAGCTAAAGATGCCGTCATTAAACTATGATGATAAGTGCCGGGAGCTTCAAGCATTAAACGCTTTAATAAAGGATTGTTGAAATCTGCAAGTTCTATAAGTTTTATATTTGTTGTTCTGGAAAAGAAAGATTCAAATATCGGTAAAAATGCTAACACCATCAAAACCGACAATGATGCATTTAATGCAATATATGCTACATTCTCTTCTGTTTCAACTAAAGTTCTAAGGTCAAACAAATAATAAATTACCAGAGGTACAAGCATTGCAAAAAATATTTTTATGCCAACTCTGACAAACTGTGTTCTGCTTCTGATTTTCCTAATATTAATTACAGAAATTAAGCTGCCGCATATATGAAGCATAGGAATTAAAACCGAAAAATCTTCCAACAACATAATAATTAAAGCAAAAACAAAAGTGTATGTTGTTGCCACCCTCACGGAAACTAAAAGTGCCAAAAGAACAGTAAATAATGGTAACGGAAACGATATAGGAGAAAGTTTAG
>JAFPUA010000252.1 GCA_017413305.1 Candidatus Ruminimicrobiellum caprinum | reverse complement strand
TGCCTTGCGTCTATTCCCAAAACTTCATTGTTACATGTATAAGCTCCATAGGTATGATAAAAAGTTCTATATGTTCTATAATAATTATCCTGAGCAGAACGTATTGCTCCTAATAATGCGTAACCTTCGGCTTCTTTTGCTTTAAGAGCGTAAGATTTATAAATAGGTCCTGAAATTAATGACAATATAATTATTATCATAATTGTTATTATTAATTCAACCAATGAAAATCCTTTATTTTTCATATACTTCTCCTTATTTTAATTAAACATTGTAACACCAGAGGTAGTGAGATACAACATTTTTAATACGACAGGTCCATCTACTGTTGCATAAAAGCCACTGATACAGCCATGATGAGTTGTATTATTGTTAAACCATGGACTTTTGTCTATTGCTACATTAAAAGAAGTGTAGTATTTATTATGCCTTGCATCTATTCCTAAAACTTCTTCATTACAAGTCGCACCTCCTTTACCACTGCTATAAGAACCATGCAAAAAATATCCAGTATCATTAAAATAAGCTTCTTGAGCAGAACGAATAGTTCCAAGCAAAGCATAACCTTCAGCCATTGTAGCTTTATCAGAGTAACTTTTGTAAATTGGCCCTGAAATCATTGATAAAACGGCAATAATCGTAATAGTAATTATTACCTCTATCAACGAAAAACCTTTCCTTTTTTTGATTTTTTTCATAGCATTTCTCCTTATATTTTTGTTTTTTTGGAATTTCTAGTAAGGAGAAATTTTGTTGAGGACAAAAAAAATGGCTGTGCAGGCAAGTTCGCGACCAACCTACACAGCCGTTATCTTTCGCACACAAATGTGCGAAAGACAAAACCATAAAAATAAATCAACATAGCTTCTGACTTATTTTTACAAATCTTTATACAGCTGTTTTTGGACCGCGAACTTATTTTGTCTCTCGACAAAATGGTTTTCTACCTTCCGTAGAAATTCCAAAAACATTTAATATTTAGTTTTTCAATTTACAACTCAACTACACTTTTATTATAATCTAAAACAACTATATTGTCAATAAAAAAATTATTTTATAATTTTTTTAAACTTTCTCTTTCCAGCTTGCAAAATCATACCGTCTTTTATTTCTATTTCGTCATCGGAGGTAACTTTCTGGCTGTCAACTTTCGCTCCGCCCTGCTCTATGAGTCTTCTTGCTTCCTTCTTGCTTGTTACCATACCGGAAACAAACAAAAGTTCAGACAATTTTATTTTATCTTTATCACATTTAAATTCTTCAATCTCTGTAGGCAAATCTTTGTTTGCAAATATTTTGTTAAATTCAGCTTTTGCAATTTCTGCAGCTTCTTTACCGTGATATCTCTCAACAATAATTTCGCCGAGTTTCATTTTAGCTTCTTTCGGGTGCATCTGTTTTATTTCGTCCAAATTTTCCTGTGTAAGAAGCTCAAAATATACCATCATCAACTCATCGGAAATTGACATAAGTTTGCCGAACATTTCCTGCGGAGCATCGTTTAACGCGATATAGTTTTTGTAAGATTTTGACATTTTTTTAACGCCATCAGTTCCTACAAGTAACGGCATAGTTATTACAACTTGAGTATCTTGCCCTGCATCGCGTTGCATATCACGACCGAGAAGCAAATTAAATTTCTGGTCATTACCTCCAAGTTCAACATCTGCTTTAAGTGCAACAGAATCATAAGCTTGCAATAATGGATACATAAACTCTACTATACTTATAGGTATATCTGCTTTATATCTTTTTTCAAAATCATCTCGAACAAGCATCTGCGCAACAGTATGTTTGGATGCAAGTTTTAATAAACCTTGTATACCGAGTTCGTTCAACCATTTACTATTAAACACAACTTCAGTTTTTTCCCTGTCGAGAATTTTAAAAACTTGATCCTGATAAGTTTTTATGTTTGCCATTATCTGTTCTTCAGTCATCATAGGCCTTGTAGCAGAACGTCCCGAAGGGTCACCGATTCTTGCCGTAAAGTCACCTATTAAAAATACAATCTGGTGACCCAAATCTTGAAAAATTTTCAGTTTATTTATGATAACGCTGTGTCCCAAATGTAAATCAGGTGCTGTAGGATCCACACCAAGCTTTATTCTTAATTTTTTGCCGGAAGCAAGTTTTTTCTTTAATTCTTCTTCCGAGATTATTTCGTTTGTTCCTCGTCTAATTAACGCTAATGCATCTATTTCTGACATATTTTCCCTCTCTTATAAAATCAAAATTTACATTTTGTTATTATACCATAAAAAATTTTTAAATCAAAGAAAAAAGACAGAGCTGATGCTATGTTTCAGCTCTGTCTGTATCGAAGTATTGCTATGTTATACTTCGAAATTAGCCTATATCAATACCTGAAGTAAGGTTATAACTATAAAAAACTCGTCCGCCACCCAATTCGGCAGGCTTTTGCAAATATGCTCTAAAACTATTTTGGTTTGCCGGCCAACCTACGGAAAAAGCTGTAAAATATTTATTAAGTTTTCCGTTGATACCTAATACAGGATTATAAGTCGTACCACCCTCAGAATAACCATTATACCCGTTGAGAAAACATCCATATTCACTTCTGTATAACAATTGTGCATCTCTAATTTGTGCAAAAAAGGCATACGCCTCGTCCCATATTGCATTTTTTACATGACCGTAATAAACAGGAATTGATATCATGGATAAAATAATAACAATGGATATAACAATTACTAACTCCGTTAAAGTAAACCCTTTTACATTAATTTTTGATATTTTCATAATCCCTCCTTATAAAATAACTTCTGCCGAATCTGTTAAATTATATACTAACCCCAATTTTTTCTTTTTTTCAGCTTGAACTTCCGCATAAAATTGATACTTATCGGTTTTTTTAGGAGCATAACCATCATAACCTACACTAAAATATGTGTAATGTTTATTAAGTCTTCCGTTGATACCAAGTACGGTATCATAACATGTATAATGAGAGCCGCCGCTATTACTAAGCCTGCCTTTTAAAAACATACCATAGTCATTATAATAACTTAATTGTGCATCTCTGATTTGCGAAAGTAATGTATAGCCTTCTGCAAGGTAAGCACTGGAAACATAGTCCTTGTAAATCGGAACGCTTATAGCAGATAATATTGCTACAAGTGATATAACAATTACCAACTCCGTTAAAGTAAACCCTTTTTGTTTTTTAATCTTTAGGTTTTTCATAATTTTTCTCCTTTGTTTATACAAAGCGGATGAGATCTCTCGTCGTAATCACTGCGTGATTACTCGCTCGAGATGACACTGCTTTGCAGTATCATTTTTTGAATTCTACGAAAGG
>JAFPUA010000251.1 GCA_017413305.1 Candidatus Ruminimicrobiellum caprinum | reverse complement strand
TATTCTTATATTTTTATATTCACCAATATCTATAGTTTGACCTTGAATATTGTCTGCAAAATATTTTATTGATTTTTTTCTTAATTCTTTTATATCTTTATAACTGCCGAAATATTGCCTTATTTCTTCTTCTGTTATTGTTATTATGTTATTATTTTTATAAAGCTGTATATCTTCACAAATAAATGGAATATTGTTGGCAGTCTGTCCTTTTCCAAAAACAGAATAAAATTCTTCGCTATTTTTCAGTACACCTAAAAATATTATATTTGGGCTATTCATAGCATTTTCCTAATTTTTGTTATTTTGAGAGTTAATATTATATCATAATAAAGACTGTGAAGCAAAGAAAAATTATGAAGTTAAAAAATGGATGTTGGTTGTTAGATTTACAAGTTCGTTAGTGAGACGAAATAATTTCAAAATGCTGTGTACAAAGATGATAGCGGAGCGATAGAGTACATAAGTTTTGAAATTACAAAGTCGTAACTAGAAATTGTAAATCGTTATAAATTTTTTTAAAGAGCAATTGAAGAAACCATTTCTTTTACATAATCATAAACATATTTGTCGGCATTTTCGCCATACTGTTTAATAATTTTTATTATTGCACTGCCTACAATAACTCCATCTGCAATTTGAGACATCTGTTTTGCCTGTTCCGGGCTGTGTATGCCGAACCCTATTGCTGCAGGTGTTGATGTATATTTCCTAACTGACTCTAAAATGGACTTTAAATCCGTTTTTATTTCCTGTCTTACACCTGTTACCCCTAACGAAGAAACAATATACAAAAATCCTTCAGAACTTTCCGCAATTTTTTTAATTCTTTCTTCCGAAGTCGGAGCAATTAAAGAAATAATTTTAATATCATATTTCTTTGCAAATTCCGAAATTTCACCTTTTTCTTCAAAAGGCAAATCGGGAATTATTATTCCGTCAATACCTACTAAAGAACATCTTTTGAAAAAATTATCGTAACCGCATCTGAAAACAGGGTTGATATATGTCATAAAAACAAGCGGTATTGAAACTTTTTTTCTGACATTTTCAACAAGTTTAAATATTCCGTCAAGAGTTGTTCCTGCTTCCAATGATTTTTGACTGGCTTCTTGTATAACCGGACCTTCTGCCACAGGATCGGAAAAAGGTATACCTATTTCAATTATTCCTGCTCCTGCAGAAACTGCCTGATAAATAAAATCTTCCGTCTTTTTTAAGTTAGGATAGCCTGCCGTTATAAACGGGATAAATAATTTCTTATCTTTAAATGCGTTTTCTAATCTATTCATAAATATTTTCTCCTCTGTATCTTGCAATTGCTGCTACATCTTTATCCCCTCTTCCGGAGAGACAAATTATTATATTTTCGTTTTTGTCTATCTTAGGAGCAATTTTGCGAACATAAGCTACTGCATGGGCACTTTCTATTGCACAGATAATACCTTCCGTTTTTGCAAGATATTCAAACGCCGAAACTGCTTCCTCGTCTGTAATTGAAACATATTCTGCCCTTTTGCTGTCGTGCAGATATGCGTGTTCAGGTCCTATTCCCGGATAATCGAGTCCTGCTGATATGGAATAAACTTCCGCTATCTGCCCGTCTTTATTTTGACAGAAATAAGATTTCATCCCATGGAAAATTCCTATTTCGCCTTTTGCTATAGATGCCGCATGTTGGTCGGTATCTATGCCTTTCCCTGCTGCTTCACAGCCGATGAGCTTTACCGATTTTTCCTCGATAAAATTATAAAACATTCCCATTGCGTTGCTTCCCCCGCCTACACAGGCAACAACGGCATAAGGAAGTTTACCTTCGTATTCCAAAATCTGTTGTTTTGCTTCTTTGCTTATCACACTTTGAAAATCTCTGACTATCATAGGGAAAGGGTGTGGTCCCATAACAGAACCGAAAACATAATGAGTATTTTCTACACTGTTGGTCCATTCTCTTAAAGCTTCGTTAACTGCATCTTTTAAAACTCGAGTTCCCGATTTAACTGCGTTAACTTTTGCTCCCAACAGTTTCATTCTGTAAACATTTAAGGCTTGTCTTTTCGTGTCTTCTTCACCCATAAATATTTCGCATTCCAAACCTAAAAGTGCCGCAGCTGTTGCCGTAGCTACACCGTGCTGTCCTGCTCCCGTTTCTGCAATAACTCTGTTTTTGCCGAGTTTCTTTGCAAGAAGCACTTGTCCCAGTACATTATTTATTTTATGCGAGCCTGTATGATTTAAATCTTCTCTTTTTAAATATATTTTTGCTCCACCTAAATCTTTTGTCATTTTTTCGGCATAGTATAAAAGAGACGGTCTGCCCGCATAATTTTTTAATAAAGTGTTAAGCTCTTTTACAAATTCCGGATTGTTTTTATAAT
>JAFPUA010000250.1 GCA_017413305.1 Candidatus Ruminimicrobiellum caprinum | reverse complement strand
TATAGATAATAGAAGGAAAGCATAATTAATGAATAATAAAATTTTACTTTCAATTTGCATACCTACATATAATAGAGTAGATACTCTAAAGAAAACTTTGCCACAGATTTTAAATTTTGTTGAAAAGAGTAAATATAATATTAATGTTGTAATAGGAGATAATGCATCTAATGACGGAACAGAAAATTATATAAAAAGTTTAAATTCAAAATATATTAGATACTATAAAAATAACGAAAACATAAGTGCTGATGATAATTTTTATAAAATTCTAAAATTTTCTGATGGAGAGTATGCTTTTTTATTAGGAGATAAACACTATATTTTAGAAGAAAATTTTAATAAAATATTATCGGTATTGGAGCAAAAAAAATATCATGCAATTGTATCGACAGTATCTTTAAGGAATGTTGATATATCTAGTCAAATATATAAAAATCCTATTTCTTTTATCAAAGATTTAGGTTGGCACTACACCTTACTTTCATCTATCTTTTTTAGTCGGAATATTATTGATAATTTTGATATAAGAACATATAAAGCGAAAAATTTTATACATCATTTTATTTTGACGCAATATTTGTTTAATAATAAAGTAGAGATATTATGGGAAAATATTGAAATTGCAAAGAGTGTTTTAAATGTTGTTCCCGGATGGGAAAGAGTTTCTGTTGAAATTTTTGGTCGTAACTGGAGTAAATATATTTTGGAGTTGCCATTTAATATAGATACTAAAATTCGCAAAGAGATTATTAGAAGCCATTCCAAAAATACACATTTATTTGATTTGATATATTATTATAATTTAAGAAAAAAATATAATTTAAGCACGATTGATATAGAAAAATATAAAGATTATTTTGATTATTTTTCTCAAGTTAAATATGAAAAAGTTTGCCAAATTTTAAAAGATAGACTTAATATCTTTGATAAATTGAAAATATATTACTATAAAATAAAACTAAATATTAAAGCCTTTCTAAAAATATCATAAAAAAAATCCATCTAAAAAACCTTTGTAGGATTGAGATATTTTTCTAAATTTATCATCTTCATATAATAATACTTTTAGTACTGATAAAAAAATTCCTGAATTTTTTAAATTGATAAGTATTTGTATTGGAGAAAGAAAAAAATATTTTTTAAATAAATAAACGGCATTTCTTGCCATATAATATCTTCTTTTGGCAGAATAATTGTAAGAATGTGTTTTGTTTGTCCAATTGCCAAGATTATGAATAAAGAATATGTTTGTGGCGATTTTGGATGAGAAACCATCCTTTTTTAATCTTAAACAAAAATCAAAATCAACTCTGTCTATAAATAGTTTCTCCTCAAAAAAACCGATATGGTTAAAACTTTCTGTTTTTATGAGGCTTCCGGAAGTAATAACAAAGCAATCTTCTTTCCAAATAACGAGATTGTTGTCGGCTATATTATTTATTTGTCTGTTTTTTTCTTTATACATTGGAGCTATTAGCATTGTTTTATCTTTGTCCGGCAAAGTTTCGTAAGAAGAAAGCAGCTTTTCATAAGTGCCGGGGAGAAACTCGCTGTCTTGGTCAAGAGTCAGCAGCCATTTATAACCGTTTGCAATTGCATATTTTGCCCCTTGGTTGAGAGCTGTGGCTATACCTAAATTTTTATCATTATAAATTATTGTTGCTTCTTTGGACAGAGTTTCTAAAATTTGTTTAGATTCTTTGTTTGTAGAGAAATTGTCAACTATTATCAGCTCATCAACTTGATTTTTGATGGATTGATATAGTTTTATTATAGAATCATTAGGATTATATGAAACAATAACTGCTAAAATGTTTTTATTCATAATGGTAATATATTAGCAATAAACTAAAATTTTTTCAATAAAAAATTTTACAGAATGAAAAAATCGCTCTTCGTTTGTTGTTCAAACTATAAACTCTCAGCTATAAGCTCTAAACTAAAAATACCGGAGGCATTTTTGTTGTTGACTTTTTTTGTTAAAAATAATACAATCTTAAAGTCTTAATTGAAGAAGTTCTTGAAAATATTTAGTAAGTGGCGACGTAGCTCAGGGGTAGAGCAGAGGACTCATAAGCCTTTGGTCGGTGGTTCAATTCCACCCGTCGCCAATTTTTTTATGGAGAATTGTGTATGCGAATTTTGATTACAGGGGCGAATGGTTTTGTCGGTAGCCATATTACCGAACAGCTTATTAGTGATAAGCATGAGATTACTGCTCTTATTAGAAAATCATCAAATATAAAGTATATCAAAGATTGTAATATAAATTATGAATATGTTTCTCTTGATGATGAAGAAAAATTAACAAAACTTCTTGCAAAATTTGATGTTGTTCTCCATTGTGCAGGTGTAGTAAGAGCATTAAACTGGGAAGGATACGAAAAGACAAATATTATTGGTACAAGGAATATTGTTAATGCTGCAATAAAAAATAAGAGCACTTTGAAAAAATTTATTTATATTTCTTCGCAGGCAGCAATGGGACCAAGTACAACAGAAACACCGAAACTTTTAACGGAAAAAGAAAGTCCCGTTTCTTTTTACGGAAAAAGTAAATTGCTTGCAGAACAGGAAGTAAAAAAACTTGAGGGAAATGTTCCATATACTATTTTGAGACCGGCATCGGTTTACGGTCCAAGAGATAAAGATATTTTTATATTCTTTAATTTGGTAAAACATCATTTAAAACCTCAGACTTATGCAAAAAGATTTATTCAGCTTGTATTTGTAAAGGATATTGCCGGAGTAATTTCCAAAATACTGGAAAACGAAAATACAAATAACAAAACTTATTATCTTTCCGATGGAAGTATTTATACTTGGAAAAGTGTTGCCGAAACAATTGCAAAGGCAAACAATATAAAAACAATTCCGGTAATGTTGTTTGATTTTATATTTAAAACAACGGCGGCATTATATGAAGTTGTTGCAAAATTTACCAAGAAACCGCAGGTGTTAAGCAGAGAAAAAATAGTTGAAATGTTGCAAACTTATTGGACTGCGGACAGTTCTGCAATAACAAAAGATACAGGCTTTGAGTTCAAAAAACTTGAAATTGGCGCAAAAATAACATACAATTGGTATGTTGAAAATAAATATTTTTAATAAAACATTGAATAAAACTGCGAGATACCGCGTCAAGTGCGGTATGACAGAAGTGTGGAAGGAGTATTATTATGTCAAATGACATCTTTGAAAAATGTACGAAATTTACAGCAGTAAGAGATTTACAAGCAGCAGGAATTTATCCATATTTTAAGAGAGTGGAGACTGTTCAGGGACCGGTAGTTAAAATAGACGGCAAAGAAAAAATAGTTCTTTGTTCCAATAACTATTTAGGTCTTGCAGATCATCCAAAAGTAATAGAGGGTTCTGTTGCAGCAGCAAAACAGTATGGAACATCTTGTACCGGTTCAAGATTCGTTAATGGAACAAATGATTTGCATGAAAAAGTAGAAAGAAAATTTGCAAAGTTCGTTGGTAAAGAAGCTGCAATTTTGTTTACAACAGGTCATCATTCTAACCTTGGTGCGTTGTCTTCTTTGGTTGGAAAAGGCGAATATGTTATAACAGATAAACTTGACCATGCATCTATTATAGACGGTTGCAGATTATCATTCGGCGGAGAAATGTTAAGGTTTCGTCATAATGATATGGCTGATTTGGAAAGACAGCTTGCAAAAGTTCAGGCTAAAGGAACAACGGCATTAATAGTTGTTGATGGTATTTTCAGTATGGAAGGAGATATTGCAAAATTTCCTGAAATATCAGAACTTGCAAAAAGATACGGCGCAAGAGTTTATGTGGATGAAGCTCATTCTCTCGGTGTACTTGGTAAAAATGGTAAAGGTACAGGCGAATATTTTAATATGGAACCTGAAGTTGATGTGCTTATGGCAACGGCATCAAAGTCTCTTGCTTCTATCGGTGGTTTTATTGCCAGCAGAAGTGAAGTAATTACATATATTAAACATACTGCAAGATCTTTAATATTTACGGCATCTTTACCGCCTGCATGTGTAGGTGCAATAGATGTTGCTCTCGATATTTTACAGAACGAACCTGAAAGAAGAGCAAAACTTTGGGAAAATACAAACAAAATGAAAGAAGGGTTCCAGTCGTTAGGATTTGATACAAGAACATCGGAATCTCCTATTATTCCTATAACTGTTGGCGAAGATATGAAAGCTTTCCAGATGTGCAGAATGTTGTTCGATGAAGGAATTTTTGCATCACCTATCGTTAGCCCTGCAGTTCCTGAAGGACAGGCGATAATAAGGACAAGCTATATGGCAACACATACTGACGAACATTTGGAAATAATTCTTGATAAATTTGAAAAAGTTGCTAAACAGTTAGGAATTATTCCGGGCGGCAGCACAAGAAAAAGATCTACAAAGAAATCTTCTTATAACATAAACAACAGCAGATGGAATTTTTCTTTCTCAAATAATAAGTTCGCTGCAGCAACAAAAAGATGGTTAAAAAATTTGTGGTTTAATAAGTAAAATGTTTACAGTTAAAAAAATAGAATTTAAAGATATAGATAAGTTTATAAAACTGCCGTATAAAATTTATAAAGATAACCCTTATTGGATACCTCAGCTGGACAGCGAGAATAAGAAAATGTTGTCTGATAAGAATCCTTATTGGAAACATGCGAAAAGACAATTGTTTTTAGCTTATGATGAAGAAAATAATATAGTAGGAAGAATTGCGGCAATTATTGACCATAATTATATAGAATTTCAAGAAACCGAAATTGTATTTTTCGGTTTCTTTGAATGTATAGACAATATTGATGTCGCAAAACTTTTATTTACAGCAG
>JAFPUA010000249.1 GCA_017413305.1 Candidatus Ruminimicrobiellum caprinum | reverse complement strand
GTAAAAGCTAAACCTTTTGTAGTTACACCGTCGTTACCGGAACCATTAAAAGATTTGCAGGAAATTTCTGAAAATATGTGGTGGTGCTGGAACAGTGATGCCGTTGAGCTTTTTAGAAGACTTGATAGACATATTTGGGAAGAATCGTATCATAACCCCAAAGCTATGTTAGGGCTTGTAAAACAGGAAACTTTTGAAGAGTTGGCACAAGATACAAGCTTTCTGTCTCATATGAAAATGGTTAAAGAAGAGTTGGACAGATATATGACTATGCCGACATGGTTTGAGAAAACTTTTCCTGAATACAAAGATAAAAAAATTGCATATTTCTCGACGGAATTTGCAATACACGAAAGTTTGCCTATATATTCCGGCGGTTTAGGTGTCCTTTCAGGAGATCATTTAAAATCTGCCAGTGATATGGGACTTCCTTTGGTTGGTATAGGACTTCTATACAGAAACGGATATTTTAAACAACATTTAAGTATAGACGGATGGCAAATAGAAGAATATAAAACAAATCATTTTTATAGTATGCCTCTTGAATTGCTCACCAACGAAAACGGCGAGCCTTTATCCATAAATATAGACCTTCCTCAAAACAAAACTGTTTTTGCAAGAATTTGGAAAGTAAAAGTAGGAAGAGTTTCTTTGTATCTTCTCGATACGGACTTTGAAAAGAATTCTCCGGAAGACAGAGCTATCACAGGAGAACTTTACGGTGGCGACAAAGAAATGAGAATTAAACAGGAAAAACTTCTCGGTGTCGGTGGTATGAGAGCATTGGAACTTTTAAATATTGAACCGTCCGTAATTCATATAAATGAAGGCCATTCGGCATTTTTGCTTCTTGAAAAAATAAGAGTATTAATGAAAAAAGGTTTGACATTTCAACAGGCGCAGAAAGTTGTAAAAGCAAACTGTGTGTTTACAACACATACTCCTGTTCCTGCAGGAAACGAAGTTTTTTCTGCATCTCTTGTAACGGCATATTTTGAAAATATGTATAGAGAGCTTGGTTTAACGAAGGAACAGTTTTTAGCACTTGGTAAAGATAAAGACTTAAAATCCGAAGCTCTTGATAAAGATTTCTCTATGACGATACTTGCACTTAAGGCTTGTGGTAAAGCTAACGGTGTTTCAAGATTGCATGCAACAGTATCAAGACAAATGTGGCAAAATGTATGGCCTAATGTTCCCAGAAAAGAAATTCCTATAACTCATATTACTAACGGTATTCATACAAATACTTGGATATCTTATGAATTTGCAGGATTATTCCAGAGATATTTAGGAAATGCATGGATAGATGAACCGGAAGATCAGACATTATGGCAACAAGTTGCAGATATTCCTGATGCCGAACTTTGGAGAAGCCACGAAAGAAGAAAAGAAAGACTTGTCTCTTTTGCAAGAAACAGATTAAGAGCTCAGTTGGCAAGAAGAGGTTTATCAAAACATATGATTTCTTTTGCTGATGAAGTTTTAGATCCGGAAGCTTTGACCATAGGTTTTGCAAGAAGATTTGCAACTTATAAGAGAGGAAATTTGATTTTTAGAAATCTCGACAAAATCAAGAAAATTCTTTTGAATAAAGAAAAACCGGTTCAGATAATTATAGCAGGTAAGGCTCATCCGAAAGATGATAAAGGTAAAGAAATTATTAAGAGTATAGTTTCTTTAACTTCCGATCCGGAGTTGAGATATAAAGTTGTGTTCCTTGAAGATTACGATATGAATGTTGCACATTATTTGGTACAAGGTGTAGATATTTGGTTGAATAATCCTTTAAGACCGGAAGAAGCTTCGGGAACCAGTGGTATGAAAGCGGCAGTTAACGGTGCAATAAATTTCAGTGTTCTCGACGGTTGGTGGTGTGAAGGATATAACGGAGAAAACGGTTGGGTTATCGGCTCCATCGATAAATACGATGATTTAGAATATCAAAATGAGATGGAATCAAGATCTATTTATGAAATTCTTGAAAAAGAAATAGTTCCTTTGTTCTACGACAGAGGTCAGGATAATCTTCCGAGAGGTTGGATAAGTAAAATGAAAACTTGTATGAAAACAGTAGGACCTATGTTTAATACAAATAGAATGATTGAAGATTATACAAGAAAATTCTATGTTCCTTCCATTGAACAGACTGAAAAAATGAAAGAAAATGATTACGATTTAGCGAAGAAGAAAACTGTATGGCAAGAAAATATAGAGAGAAACTGGTCTAGAGTTTCTATAATCAGTGCTGAAGATAATGTAGGTAACAAGAATATAAAACTTAAAGAAAAAATAAAAATAAGAGCAAAGATTAATCTTGCAGGAATAAATCCGGAAGATGTTTTTGTTCAGGTATATGAAGGGTATCTCGGTTCAAAGAATATGTTGAGCAATGAAAATTTAGAAAATATGAGAATGGTTTCTAAAGAAGCCGACGGGACTTATATCTATGAACTTGAAACAGAGACTAAGATTGTAGGACATTGCGGCTATACAATAAGGGTAGTGCCTCAATATTTGGATAAAGTTGAGTATATTCCCGGAATAATAAAATGGTTTTAAAATTTATTATTTTTGATTTGGACGGTACACTTGTTGACTCTAAATATGATTTAACAGACGCAGCAAATTATGCAAGGAGCAAATATGGTTTTGCTCCTTTGTCTGTTGAAAAAGTGGCATCTTTTTTAGGCAGCGGCATTCCTGCTCTTGTAAAATCAATTCTTCCCGAACTTGATGATAAAGAACAGAAAAATGCAGTAAAAATATTTAAAGATTTCTATGAACAACACTTGATTGATAAAACAAAAACTTATCCCGGTATAAAAGAGATGTTGGAAAGTTTATCCGAATATAAAAAAATTGTATTATCAAACAAAACAGAAAAATTTTCAAAAATAATTATAGAATCTTTAGGCTTAAAAAAGTATTTTGTTGAAGTTTTCGGCGGAGATTCTTTTGCAGAGAAAAAGCCCAGTCCTGTTCCTGTTTATGAAATAATGAAACAGTTTTCTTTGAATAAAGAAGAAATTGTTATGGTTGGTGACGGGTTTAATGATGTAAAAGTCGGCAAAAATGCAGGCATAACAACGGTTGGTATTCTTTACGGATACTCGTCGTTGAGTCAGATGAAAGAGCTTTC
>JAFPUA010000248.1 GCA_017413305.1 Candidatus Ruminimicrobiellum caprinum | reverse complement strand
TTACTCCGTAATTTTTAGTTTATAGTTTATGGCTTATAGCTTATAGTTTTCGGTATTTTTAGTTTTTTATCTTTTCACCAGCTCGCTTGCCAATTTGGCTGCATCAATGGCATCTTTGGAATATCCGTCAGCACCTATACTTTGTGCAAATTCTTTTGTTACAGGTGCACCGCCAACCATAATTTTGGCATTTATATTTAGTGCTTTCTTCAAGTTTATAACATTTTCCATTTCGACCATTGTTGTAGTCATAAGCGCTGAAAGACCAATAATATCAGCTCCTATTTCTTTAGCTTTTGCAACAATAGTTTCTTTATCTACATTTTTTCCCAAATCTACCACTTCAAAACCAAAACTTTCAAGCACTGCACAAACTATATTTTTACCTATATCGTGAACATCACCCTGAACAGTAGCCATCACCACTTTACCGGCAACAGATTTTTTCTCTTTTTTAAGAAGAGGTTTAATATAAGAAAACGCCAGCTGTGAAGCTTCTGCAGACATAATAACCTGTGGTAAAAAATATTCTTTGGAATTAAACTTTTCTCCAACAATATTTAACGCTTTTAATATAAGGTCGTTAGATATCATCAACGGATTATTGTCTTCCTTCAATATTTCTTCAACTAACGGTTTGATATAATCTTTATCGCCGTTTATTATAGCATTAAAAAACCTTTCTTTCGGCGACAATATTTTGTTTTCTGCAACCGGTTTTTTTGTTACGCCGGAATATTTTTCTATATATTTTTTAGCATTTTCATCTTTACCGTTCAACAAATCTCTAGCATATTCGTCGTCAATAGTCCAATCTGCGTTCGGATTACATATTGCGGCATCAAGCCCTGCCGATACTGCCATCTTTAAAAATGTTGAATTTATAGTCTGTCTTGACGGCAATCCGAAAGAAATATTTGATACACCAAGAATTGTTTTGCATTCCGGATATTTTTGTTTTGATTGTTTAATAGCGTTTAAAGTTTCTTCTACCTGGCCGGCTGAAGAACTGACAGAAAGTGTTAAATAATCAAAAAATATTTCGTTTCTTTTAACACCGAACTTATCGGCATAAAACAAAATTTTCTCTGCAATTTTTAATCTTTCTTCACAAGTTTTCGGAATACCTTTCTCATCAACAGTTAACACGATAATACTTGCACCGTACTTTTTAGCTATAGGCAAAATTTTTTCTAATTTTTCTGTTTCTCCGTTAACGGAATTTATCAACGGTTTACCTGCACAGTTTCTACATGCTGCTTCTAATGCATCTGCAAAGCTGGAATCTAAGGATAAAGGAACATTTACTATTTCCTGTATCTCGTTAACGGCATTAGTTATAAGTTTTGCTTCATCTGCACCCGGTAAACCCATATTTACATCTAAAATATCGGCACCGTTTTGTACCTGTTTGCGCGCCTCCGATTTTACAAGACCGAAAACATTTTGAGAAAGTTCTGCCTGCAGAATTTTTCTGCCGGTAGGATTGATTCTTTCTCCTATTCTTATAGGTTTTTTTAATAAATTTAAATCTATAGCTTTTGTTCTGGAAGACAAAAGATGATGTTTTACAACATTTCTTTTTATAGGATTTTTATTTTTTAAATTTTCAGATAAAAGTTTTATATATTCGGGCGTTGTTCCGCAACAGCCGCCCAACATATTTACGCCACAATTATAAGCTTGCAAAGAATAGTTCAAAAATTCTTCCGGTGTTCCCGGGAAAACCGTTTTTCTGTTAATAAACTGAGGCATACCTGCGTTCGGTTTAAAGGATATCGGCAGGTTAGTATTTTCCGCAGTAAATTTGGCAAGCGTCAACAGATCTTTAGGCCCGACAGAACAGTTCATTCCCAATCCGTCAACTTCTAAACTTTCTGCCATGGCAATAAAACTTAAAACATCCGTTCCCGTAACAGAAACTCCTTCACCGGTAAATGTCATTTGCGTTATAACAGGAATATCCGCACAAATCTCTTTTACGGCAAGAACCGCAGCTTTAAGTTCCTTAATTTCCGTCATTGTTTCAATAATAATCAAATCCACTTTTGCATCAGTTAGTATTTTTGCCTGTTGTTTGAATGTTTCGTAGGCTGTTTCAAAAGAAATATTGCCTAAAGGATATAAATATCCGCCGAGAGAAGAAATATCGCCTGCAACAAATGCTCCCGTTCTTGCAGCTTCTTTTTTTGCTATATTAACACCCGCATAAATAATATCTTCTATTTTAGTATCAAGATTATGTTGTGCAAGTTTTAGTTTATTTGCACCGAAAGTGTTTGCAAGGATAACATCGGAGCCTGCGTCAATATAAGAAGCATATATTTTTCTTATTCTTTCCGGAAACTTTATATTCAGTTCTTCAGGCGTAGAAACGCCTTCAAGAAAATTATACTTCTGCAATTCCGTTCCCGTAGCGCCATCAAGAATTAAAACTTTTTTATTGATTAAATTTTTAAATTCAAGTTTGTTCATAACTTATATATTGTATCATAATTTTATAAAATCGCAAAGCGATTTTTATCTCTTGCAAAATGTTATTATAATTTATAAACTATATCTATGAATAATATTACAATAACAAGTGTTCACAATGATATCGTTAAACAGGTCATTGCTCTAAAACAAAAAAAGTTCAGAGACGAGCAGGGCTTATTTGTTGTTGAAGGAAAAAAGCAAGTTGCAGAAATTTCCAAAGATTGGAAAATAAAATTTATCATAACGACAAACTCTACCCTCTCAGCTCTCAACCCTCAGTCCTTAACTTACATTGTTTCTGACCAGGTATTTAAAAAAATTTCCGGAACAGAAACTCCGCAAGGAATTTTGGCTGTTGTCGAAAAAAAGAAGTATGATATAAATAATATTCTTGCACAGAAAGGACTTTTTGTTATTTGCGATAATTTACAAGACCCCGGCAATATCGGCACAATTATAAGAACAGCAGAAGCATTTTCGTGTAAAGGAATATTTCTTTCCAAAAATTCGGCAGATATTTATAACGAAAAAGTTGTTCGTTCAACGATGGGCACAATATTTAATATTCCTATATTTCAAGAGTGCGATATAGCATCTTTGATAGGAACTTTTAAAGAAAAAAATATTAAAACTTATGCATTGGCTTTAGACGGAAGCAAAAATTTACAAAATTTAAAAATCGGCACAAACTCAATAGCAATTGTTGTAGGTAACGAATCAAACGGAATAAGCAGAGAAATATTAAAACTGGTTGACGAAAAAATAAGGATAGAAATGACGGGGAAAGCAGAATCTTTAAACGCCG
>JAFPUA010000247.1 GCA_017413305.1 Candidatus Ruminimicrobiellum caprinum | reverse complement strand
TTTTCTCTTGCAGTAATATTTGCATGGCTTAACATTCCGCCCGGTGTAGTCATAATTGCACGCGCTTTTATGATAGCAGCAACATCTTCCGGAGAAGTATATGAAACAATCCACATAGAATTTTCATCTATTTTATTTTTATCATAAGTTATTCTGACAGGCACATATCCGTCAGTTTGAGAAGAAACACCGAGGCCTCTTGTGTATATGCCGTCCTTAGGCGGGAAAATATCTTCTTTTAATACTCTTAGAGAATCTTGTTTTTCAAAACGGCTTCTCGGTTTTTGTTCTTTTACCGTATAGCCGGAAGACTGTAAAATTTGTAACAATTCATAATAATCTATTTTTCTTGTATTGCCTCGAAAATCAACATACTCAACATAAGCAAACTTCGCTCTTTTTCTTTCCTTATCAACTGCAGTTTTAACCGATAACCAACCATAGTTATCCAGCCTTATTATTCCGCTTACAACAAGCATCCCACCTATATATCCCTGCGTCTCATAACAAAGGTCATCGTAATTTAATAAATTGATAAGCTGTGCCTGCTTTAATGCCAAATCGGCGTCATCTTTTATTGCCCTAAGCAAAGGATAAAAACCGCCGTATTGCTCGTTCGGTTCCAAGACAGAATCCTCGTTAAAAACAAGTTTTCCTTTAACATACTCATTTACAATTTCCCACAAATTTCTTCTATCTTGAGGAATTTGCAAATAATCATAAACTTCCGCCAAAGAAGAATTTTCCTGTAAAAGTTGTGTATCTATGGATTTTATTTTTGCAATTCTGTCTTCCCATTCTTTTTTAAGTGTTTTTATATCATTAAAACCTCTTGGCATATCCGATGTATGTTTTAATAATTTAAAATCATCCAAATCATATTGAGGAATATCAAATGCAAAGTATCTGTGCGTTTCATTATCAACATCATTGTTTTCGATAGTATAGTCGAGATTTTTGGTCCCTGAGAGAATTGTCAAAGCCTGTTCAAAGTATTTAGCATAGACTTGCGCATTATTTAATTGCCCTGACGGCAGAGATAATCTTGCAGAGAAATTACATGTTCCTCTATAAGAATTTTCACTTGAGAAAAGAGAATTTTCAACTTTTGTATCTATGTTCGTTATATCAAACCCTGCCTGAGCAAAAAGAGTTGCAAGCAACAATACCCTCATTGCATTGCCGTCGCCTCTTCCGGAATCATTAAATGTAACTCTTATACCTTCTTCTAAATCTACCAATATATCAACACTGTGTACACCAAGTCTGGTAGAAGAAACAAGCTTTTTATCTTTTACTACAAAATTAGAGTTATCTGCAAAACGCATTGACAATGACGAAATAAAATCCTGCATTTGACGATCCAAACCGGAAGAAGAACAATCGAAGAAAGATAACATATCAACATTATCACATTTAAATATAACTTTATTTTCTCCGTCGGCAATAGTCAATATATCCATAAAGTTTTCTATTGAAGACTGATGTATGGCATTTATCAATGTATGCAATTCTTCAATTTTGTCCAATTCGTTAACAGACCATTTTTTAAGTTTCATCATATCCGATACGGACATTTGAGAAGAATAAAAAGATTCTTTTATTCTTTCTAACGAAATCTGCACGGCAGAAGCATTCTTTTTGTTAAGAAGAGAATAATTTTTTATCATTTCTTCCACAAAGGAAAAAGAATCTTCTATAGATTGTCTGTTGGCTTTATTCATCTCCGACAGAGCTAAAGTGTTATTTTCCAATATGTTTTCAAGTGCATCAAAATAAACGGACGAAGCCGTATGTGTAGCATCATAATCTGCAGATTTATTTAAGTGTTCTTTCTTTACTGTTCTGAAATATTTCAAAGGAAACTTTTTTTGTGTTGATAAAGTCTCGGGAAGATGTAAAAATAATTCTTCATACTCCGGGATATAAATCGTTCTGTCAAACAGAGAAGAATCTTCTTCGATAAAATCAAAATCAATACCGGCATTATGATACAAAAGTTCCAAATCCCGATAAGACAAAAGTTCTTGTATCTTATTAGGTATGAAAGAATATGCGTCCTGTACAGTTACTGGCTGCCACTGCTGCCAATTTCTGCCGAAAATAAATTCTTTTGCATATTTATTAGCATACAAGGCTTTTAATAAATCTAATGCTTCCTGTTTATCTATGGAAATAAGCTCTTCAATTACGGAATAAATGCTGTCCAAATCCGCAATATATTTGCTGTTAAAATTACTAACGACAGACTTAAATTTTACCAAGATATCGTTAAGTAATGTTTTTTGTGAACCATCGCTCTTAACAAACATTAGTATAGGAATAAGAAGTTTTAATACTTCTGCAGTTTTTCTTATATTTCTTTCCGAAATGTTGTCTTCTTTTTCAATAAATAACTCCGCAAGTTTGTTTATCTGAGCATTAACGACTTTTAACTGATTTTGTACGGATGTTGACCGCGCATCTTTAAGAGCAGACAATATTTGAGAAAGTTCCGACGATTCAAAAAGATAGTCGGGTTTTACTTCTTTTTGCAAATAATTAAGAGAAGAAATAATATCACTTAAATACAAATTTCTTGTATTGAGTATATCAGGATCATAAGGAAATTTTTTTATTGTTTTTCTGTCGATTAAAGGTTCACTTTCATCAAACACATAGATACCGTTATCATTGCCGCATATATTATAAAACATTTTCTGCCATTCGTACCCGTGTTCTATTTTACGCAAATACGGAGGCTCTGTAAATTTTTTACTTCTGTAAAGTGCCCTAAGAAAAGCTTTCCCATAGTCATCGATTTTTTTAATATCTGACGGGATAAATATTTCCAGCTCGTGGCTGTACCAATTGGGATAAATATCCGAATCTTTTACCATCATTTCATATATTGCATTCTCCCAATCCGCAACACTGCTGAACTTGGCAGGTGATGGCAACGGAAGGGCAAACCTTCCGTAGTCTAGAAGACTTTTAATATATTTTTTATTTTCGTAAAAAGCATCTATTATTTTATAGGTATACTCTCTATTTGTTTCATAAAATGCTTCCGCACACCATAAAAGTATCTCTTGCCACCTGCTGGAGGAGCCATTCGTACATTGTTTCATAACGAAATTATGAAGTTTATCAAAAAGAACTCCGCCTGAAGAATCTCTTAAATATGCAGAAACAATTAATATTCCCTCCAACAAAGAACCCACATCATTATTTGACCGTTTGGAAAGCTGTTGCATTATATTAATCAGCTTATCTTCAACATTTTCGTCGTCTTGCCTTGAAAAATTACCTGAGGAAATATCTTCAAAAAACTTTTTACACTCTCTATATATTTCTATTGTTTTCTCATCCTGCGAATAATAACTCGATGATTTTTCTTTCTTTATAAGATCTTCCGTTTCTTGTATTAAATAAAGCAACCATTTATTAACAAATGCGTTTCCTTCAGGATTTTGAGATTCTTTTATATTGAATATATTCAACATCCCTTGAGGGATATGTTTAATATATGCAACTAAATTGTTGGCTGCATGTAATAATATGGAGATTAACGAAACAAATAATCCATATTCCGGGAAGGCTACTGATGTTGCAATATAGACACTTGTCAACAACAGTGACGGAACTATAAAATTTTTTATATTTCTTACATCTTTACTATAGGTAAGTTTATCTGCTAAAGGGTGCGCCGCAGAAAACAAAAATGTTCCAGTAAAAATAGTTACCAAAGCAGGAATGAACGAAGCCGGATTTGATACCGACATACCGGTTAAAGTAAAAGGCACTACTCTAAAAACAACTTCTTCTATTATCGGGGCTATAATAACCGTATAAATAAAATTTATTTTTTTGCCGGCATTTTTAAAGATATCTTTTAAAATTACCAAAGATTCATTTGCGGGATAAAAGCGTGTTGTTAAATAATCTTTATCTCCCGTGGAAGAAACAAAACCGCCCTTTATCGTAAAAGAAGTTTTTATTTTAGAAAGAGCTGCCGCCTTATTTATTTTATAAATTTTATTATTTATCAGCTTTAATAAATCAGCAAGGGCTTCTTTTGATTGAGGAGTATCTTTTAAAATATTTTTATCGGAAATTCTTCCTATGGTTATATGTATAATATTTGCCGTGTTATACTTCGGGTTAATATTTCTAAATTTTGAACGCAGGCTTAACATTTGTTCAATTAAATCTCTATCGGTAATTTCATAAATTAAAACACCGTCAGGCATAAGTTTTAATGTACCTTTAAGTGTTGTTTGTTTGATAGATAAAGATTCATTTAGTTTCTCTGCTGCCACGAAAATAGAATGAGACTTATCCCCG
>JAFPUA010000246.1 GCA_017413305.1 Candidatus Ruminimicrobiellum caprinum | reverse complement strand
TGGTTCCTGCTTTAGCACTTTTAACAATCGCAGTAACAGTATATTTATAATAATATAAATTGGATGCACCACCATTATAATTAGGGTTTCCAAAACAAAAATTTGTAAAATATCTATTATTTATACAATTTACACCTAAAATCTCATCATTGGTAGTCCAGTTCATACCAGATCTATATACCCAGGGACTTAAAAAGTAGCCATATTCATTAAAATATGATACCTGTGCATCTAGTACCGTTCCTAACAAAGTGTACCCTTCTGCCAACATTGACGTCTTATGGGTTCTCCCTTTATATATAGGAAAAGAAAGCAATGATAGTGTAATAATTATCATTAATGTCACTACAACTTCTACTAAAGTAAAACCTGTTAATTTTTTCATATTTTCCTCCTTTATATTTTTATACTCCCGAAACTACCGGTTCAAACCTCTGTGTCTTATTATATTCCAAAGAAATTGTCCCAGCTTTGGCACTTCTTACAATTGCAGTAAAATGATATTTATAGGCGTTTAATCCTGATGATTCAACTGCATTTCCATACGGATTAAATGAAGTAAAATATCTATTGTTTATCGCATTAACACCTAAAATGGGATCAAAATATGTGAAAGCGCTATTTCCCCAATAAGAGCCTGTATTAAAATGTGGTAAAAAATGTCCATACTCATTATAATAAGATACTTGTGCATCAACAATTGTCCCCAACAACGCATATCCTTCGGCTAACATTGAGGTTTTGTGGCTTCTTCCTTCATACAAAGGAAATGACAGTAGCGATAATGTAATAATAATTACCAATGTCACTATCATTTCCACTAAAGTAAAACCAAAAGTTTTTCTTTGTTTCATGATTATTTTCTCCTTATATTTTTTTATTTTTTTGGAAGTTCTTACGAAGAAGAAAAATCAGGCAAAACAAAAGCGACTGTGCAGGTGGTTGAGGCCAGACCGTACACAGCCGCCATATTTCGCCCACATAAGGGCGAAATACATAACTATAAAAATAAATCAACATAGCTTCTGGTTTATTTCTATAAAATTTTATGCGACTGTTTTTGGAGCCTCAACCCTTTTGTTTTTTCACAAAAGAGATTCTACCTTTCGTAGAATTTCCAAAAACATTCAATATTTAGTTATTTAATAACAATATTCTAACATAAAACAAATTCAAAATCAAGAATAAAAGAAACAATAAAGACAAAAAGATAATTAGAGATTATCATAAAATGTAAGGACACAGAAAAAACGGCATAGTTTGTGACGAAATGAAGAAACTCGCAAACGCGGTGTACAAAAGTGTACACGGTACATAAGTTTGCGAGTTTCAATATTGTAGTCCAAAATTTGCTGTTTTTTCGCTATAAAATGTAATCTTATAGTTATAACGTATCATTTCTTTCAATTGCAGCGACGCCTGTTCTACATAGTTCTACTATGCCAAGCGGACGTACAATTTCTATAAAAGCGTTTATTTTTCCGGGTTTACCTGTCATAGCAATACAGATAGTTTTTAAGCTATAATTTATAATTTTTGCTCTATAAATTTCTGTTACTGCCAAAATTTCACTTCTGTTATGAGGAGAATTTTTTATTTTAATAAGAACTAATTCTCTTTCAACGCTGTTCTTTTCTTTTATATGTTTAACGCTTTTAACATTATGTAGTTTTTTCAGCTGATTTATCAACTGTTCTTTATCGTTTTCGTCTCCTGAAAGGGTAATAGTAATTCTAGAAAAGTTAGGATCTTCAGTTTCTCCAACGGTTAAAGAGTCTATATTGAATCCCTTTCTCATAAAAAGTCCGGCTACTCTTGTAAGAACGCCATATTTATTTTCTACTAAAGCGGCAATTACAAACCTTTCCATTTATTTCCCCTCCTTTTTAACAGAAGTAATAATATCGTCGATAGAGCCTCCCGGTGGGAGCATAGGAAGCACAAACTCGTCCATATCGATAAATACATCTATCAAATAAGGTCCTTTTGCTTTAGAGGCTTCTTTAAATGCTACTTCAAACTCTTTAGCAGATTTAACCCTTTTTCCTTTAAGTCCGAAAGCGTCTGCAAGTTTAATAAAATCTGTCTTTCTTCCAAGAACAGTATTAGAGTATCTTTTACCAAAGAATAAAGTCTGCCACTGACGAACCATTCCCAGCACACCGTTATTCATTATAACAATAATTACAGGCGTGTTATATGTAACTGCAGTTGCAAGTTCATTTAAATTCATACCGAAACTTCCGTCACCTGTAATAAGAACAGTTTTGTTTTTACTGCCGATAGTTGCTCCGATAGCTGCACCAAGTCCGAAACCCATAGTTCCCAACCCACCGCTGGAAACAAGTTTTCTCGGTTTTTCAAAATCAGTGTACTGTGCAGCCCACATCTGATGCTGTCCTACGTCCGTAGCAATTACGGTATCGCTGTCCTTAATAGAATTAATTATATCAAACATCTTTTTCGGTGTAAGGGCATTTTTATTTTCTGTCTCAGCAATTTTGTTAATTTTTGCACCGGTTTCTTTAAGACTTGTAACAATCTTATCCCATTCAGGATGTTTTTGTGTTTTACAAAGTTTTAAAATTTCAGCTAAAGAATATTTGATATCTCCGATAATTCCCGCGTCACATTGAACATTTTTGTTTATTTCTGAAAGATCTATATCAAGATGAATAATTTTAGCGTTTTTGGCGTATTTTGATACATTTCCTGTTGCTCTGTCGCTAAAACGCATACCTATACCGATAATTAAATCGGCCTCTTTATTAGCCATTGAAGAAGCATAATGCCCGTGCATACCCTGCATGCCTAAAAATCTTTTATAAGAATTTTCTATTGCAGAAAGTCCCATAAAAGTACAACCAATATATCCGTCAATTTTTTCCGCCAATTTTTTTATATCTTTTGATACGTCAGCACTTATTGCACCGCCGCCAATATAAATATAAGGTTTTTTAGCGTTGTTTATAAGCTCAACTGCTTTTTTAATATCTTTTATATCAGCTTTTTTTTGTTCATATGCGGAAACCGGTTTTTTCTTTTCAAACTCACAGCTTGCAATCTGAACATCTTTTGGAATATCTATCAATACAGGGCCAGGTCTGCCGGATTTTGCTATTTGAAAGGCTTCTCTAATAGTATCTGCCAGTTCTTCAACTTTAGTTACAAAATAATTATGTTTTGTTATCGGCATTGTAATACCGGTAATATTTATTTCCTGGAAACTATCCTTTCCTATTAACGATGTTGGAACATTTCCGGTAATAGCTACCATTGGGATAGAATCAAGCATTGCTGTAGCAATACCTGTAACAAGATTTGTTGCTCCCGGGCCGGATGTAGCTATAACTACACCTGTTTTGCCTGTTGCGCGCGCATATCCATCGGCAGCATGGGATGCACCCTGTTCGTGTGCTGTAAGATAATGGTTAATTCTATCGCTTGCTTTGTATAATTCGTCATATATATTTAACACTTGTCCGCCGGGATAACCGAACACATCGGTTACGCCCTGCTCAATGAGCGTTTCGATAACAATCTGCGAACCTGTTAAAATTTTCTTTTCCTTTTCCATTTTACTACACCTCTTCACAAATAAGTAATCTCAATATTATAGCATTTATTTTAAAAAAAGTGAAACTTTATTTATATTAACTCCTCATAAATCTTGTTCATTTCTTCTTCTATTGAAGAAG
>JAFPUA010000245.1 GCA_017413305.1 Candidatus Ruminimicrobiellum caprinum | reverse complement strand
CGAGGGACAGATTATAAATTGGGCTTTACAGACGGCAACAAATGTAAAACAATGGCGCTTTAGTGTTCGTTACGACAATCAACAAACTTGGTCTAAAAATTCTACAGGTAAATTGGCATCGCAAATTTTTTCAAATATGATAACTTGTCAAGCAACTTCTGACTTGATATTTCCTACAGGAATTAAGCTTCCTTTGATAGGTGTAGTTCCTCTTAGAAACAGATTAATATTTGATTCCTCCGTATTTTATAATACCAGAGGTTCTGCAGTTAATGTAGAAGCAGATAATTTTCAAAATTTTGGTTTTAAGCTTTCTGCGGATTATGAAATTTCCAAAAATTTCAGATTTACTCTCGGTTCCAATTTTTCAAGATATTTGTTTACCTTTGTTCCTGAAGAGAATTATACTTTGATAGAATTTTTAAGTAAGTTGACGATCCAATTCTAATAAAGTTTGTGAAATTTTATATTTTGTAATTTTTATATATAATACATAAATAAGTGTATGATTGTCGTCGTTAAAGTGCTTTTTTGGTTGAAAATTTCAAATTTTAATGAAAAATGCTTTGGCAAATTTAAAAAAATTTGCTATAATATGCGGATATTGTGGAAACTATAGCTGATAATATAAATTTTATAAAAAATAAAATTAATTCGGCAGCAAACGGTAGAGAAGTTAAACTGATTGCTGTTACTAAAACTTTTTCTGCTGATTGTGTTAAAGAAGCATTAGAATGCGACATTACGGATATAGCAGAGAGTAAAATACAAGAAGCTTTGCCTAAATTTGACATTCTTAAAGATAAGCTTAACGACATTTGTAAACATTTTATAGGTCATTTACAGTCTAATAAGGCAAAAAAAGCAGTGTTGAATTTTGATTTAATTCAGTCTCTGGATAGTATAGATTTAGCCAAAGATATTAACAGACATGCAGAGGATGTAAACAAAATTCAAAAGTGTCTGATTGAGTTAAAAGTTTCTGAGGAAGAAACTAAAACAGGTGCTTGCGAAGATAAGGTTTTTGAAATTTATAAATATTGCACGCAAAATTGTAAAAATATTTCAATTAACGGAATAATGACAATAGCTCCTTATTTTGAGGATAAGGAAAAGGTTCGTCCGTATTTTAAGAAAGCCTTTGAAGTTTTTACAAATTTGCAGAAGGAAAGTAAAGATAATAATTTTAAAATTTTGTCTATGGGTATGTCGGACGATTTTGAAATTGCTATACAAGAAGGTTCGAATATGGTTAGAGTTGGTACTGCCATATTTGGGGAGAGGAATTATGATAAGTAGGAAGTTTTACGATAAAAAAGTTGTTTTTATCGGGTCAGGGAATATGGCTGAGGCCATAATTTCGGGGTTTGTGAAGTATGATATTGTAAAAAGAGCAAATATAGTTTGCAATGATATCTCGCAGGAAAGACTTCAGGTTATATCGAGAAAGTATGCCGTATCCGTTCAACAGGATAAAGATACAGCTTTAGAAAATGCAGATGTAGTTTTTTTGGCTATAAAACCTCAACAGTTTAAGTCTGTTTTAGGAGATTATTCCAAACAGATTGCTAAAGCCAAAATTATTGTGACAATTGCTGCCGGAATAACTACTGACTTTGTAGAAACAAACACTTCTAAAAAAGCGGTAGTTGTTCGCGTTATGCCAAATACTCCTGCTCTTGTAGGCAAAGGTGCAATAGCAGTCTGCGGAGGGAAAAATGCTTCGCAAGAAATAGTTAATGATATCGCAGACTTATTTTCGGTTATAGGAAGAGTAGTTGTTGTTAAAGAAAATTTAATTAATACTATAACTGCAGTTTCCGGTTCGGGACCTGCATATATATTTTATTTCTCGGAAGTTTTAAGACAGGCAGCTGAAAAGTTGGGACTTCCTGAGGATATTTCAAAAGATTTGGTTTATCAAACAATATATGGTTCCGGTAAGATGCTTATCGAGAGCGGATTGGAAGATTTTACCTTAAGAAAAAATGTTACATCTCCCGGAGGAACAACAGAAAAAGCAATGGATGTTTTCCTCAACAGTGATTTTTCAAGTGTAGTTCTTTCTGCAGTAGAAAATGCCAAAAAAAGAGCAGAAGAGCTTTGAAAAATCTGAGAAGTTTCAGTTTTTAGCAGGAGGTTTTGTATGATTATTAAAGTGAGAGTAATCCCAAATTCCAAAAGAAACGAGGTTGTCAGCAGGATAGGCTCTATTTTAAGAGTTAAAATTGCGGCACCTGCCGTTGAAGGAAGAGCAAACGAAGAATTGTGTGATTATTTATCTGACTTTTTTGATGTAAGAAGGTCCGGTATTTTACTTAGAAAAGGTGAGAGAGGCAGAGAAAAAACCATAGAAGTTACCGGAAGAGCAGAAGAAGAACTCGCTGAAGTTTTAAATACAATACCATAAAAATTAAAATAAAATATTAGAGAAGTAAAAATTTATATTTAGAAGGTGCTTACCATGAACAAAAAAATACCTGAAACATTGTATTGGGAAAACGGAACTCTTTTTTTACTTAATCAAAATGAGCTTCCTAACAAAATTGTGTATAAAAAATGCAAAGTTTATACCGATGTCATTGATGCAGTAAAAAATAAAGTAATCGCAGGAGCTTCCGCAGTAGCAGTGGCAGTAGCATACGGCGTTGTACTTGCAGGAATAAAATGTGCAAAATTTCCTCCTATAACAAAAACCAATTTTATTAAAAAAGCCTGCGATGATTTGTCGAAGGTTTGGAACATTTCCATATATCCTAAAAAAGCTATTGAAAAAATGATGGTTATCGTAGATATGGCAGTTAAATTAAATCCTGAAAATTTTATCAAAAAATTGGAAGAAACCGCAAAAGAAATTTATGATCAAGATATAGAAGCTAATGTTGCTATGGCGGAGTTTGCAACAAGACTTTTAAAGAAAGAATCTACAATTATTACTCATGCAAATTCAGGTTCATTTTCTTCTGCAGGGGTCGGAACAGCTATAGGAACAATAAAAACAGCTTTTAAAAATGGTAAAGTTAAGAAAGTTCTTGTTGATGAGACCAGACCTTATTTCCAGGGGTCTAAGCTTACGGCATATGAATTGCAGCAGGAAAAAATTCCTTACATGATTATGGCAGACAGCATGTCAGCATTTATAATGAAAACGGAAAAAATTGATGCAATTATCGTCGGAGCAGAAAAAATTGCATTGAACGGAGATGTTGCAAATAATATAGGAACTTACGCTTTGTCAATATTTGCAAAATATCATAAAGTTCCTTTTTATGTAATAGCAAATACTTCGGTGATAGATTTTGCAACTACTTACGGTGTAAAAATAAAAGTAGCAGATTTGGCATCGGAAGATGTTTTGAAAGTAGGCGGAAAGAATATTTCAGTTAAAGAGGCTGTATCCAGAAATCCTGAACTGGATGTTACCCCTGCTTCGAATATTACAATGATTATTACGGAAAAAGGTGTATTTAAACCGAACAAAATTTCGACATTGAAGAAAAAGAAATAAGGAACGAAAATGGAAAACGAAAAGAAGGATTATTCAAAAACAGTTAATT
>JAFPUA010000244.1 GCA_017413305.1 Candidatus Ruminimicrobiellum caprinum | reverse complement strand
TTGTCATAGGGCCTACTCCGCCAGGAACAGGAGTAATATTAACATGCATATCTTTAACATCTTCAAAGTCTACATCGCCATAAAGTTTCTTGTCGGCTGCTCTGTTTATACCTACATCAATAATGGTAGCACCCTCTTTTATAAAATCTTTTGTAACAAACTTTGCTTTACCTATTGCGGCAATCAAAATATCTGCCTGCTTTGTAATTTCTTTTAAATTTTTTGTTCCGGAATGCGTCATTGTGACCGTAGCATTATTTGCAAGCATTAACATTGAAACCGGTTTACCTACAAGATTTGACCTTCCCAAAACAACAACATTTTTGCCTTTTATTTCAATATTGGAATATTTAAGCAAATATACTACGCCCATGGGAGTGCAGGAAACTAAAAGTTTTTGCTTAATGATATCATCCCAAGATTTTACAAGTGTAAGCATACCTGCATTGTAAGGATGAAGCCCGTCAACATCTTTGTCCGGAGAGATAGCATTTACACATTCATCAGCTTTCTGCCCGTTAGGCAAAGGAAGCTGAAGAAGAATTCCGTCTACTTCCTCATTAGCATTTAATTTTTTTATTAAATCGATTATTTCTTCTTTCGTTGCCGTTGCCGGAAGAGGATTATGAAAAGATTTTATACCTATCTCTTGGCAAGCTTTTATTTTAGAACCGACATACACTTTACTTGCAGGATCTTCCCCTACAAGTATTGTTGCAAGGCCTGGAACTTTTGATATTCTTTTTGAAAGTTCTGATACTCTTGCTTTAAGATTTTGTCTTATTTGTTGTGAAATTTCTTTACCGTTTATCAAATTCATCTTTATTCCTAAATCAACGAATAGTCTATATATTTTCTGAAGAAATCTAAGTTTTCACAAAACTCATCGACTATCCTTGAACCGTACAGAATAAAGAAGAATCCGTTATCTACTCTAACAACTTCTCCAGTAAGAACAATATTTTTATTTAAAATCGTAAATTTTAATCCGAACTTTTGTCCTATAGATAAAACGACTTCACTTTCTATAGCAAAACCGCTCTTTGAAACATCAGTAAGAATACACTCGCCCAAAACAGAGTTTGTTTCAACATCAAAAATATTGGTAGAAAGCGAAACTGCTTTTCTAGGAAAAGCCCTTTTCTCATCAATCATTTTAATATCCCCATCAACACTATAGCTTAATTCTACAATTTTTTCCCATTTATTTCAATTTTTTATAATGTAATTCGAGATATATTTATCTTTGCTACTATTGTAAGTATAGTCTATACAACTAAAAACTAAAAGCAAAATTTTTGTAAAAATTTATTTACCGTATCGTTCCACGATCAATTTTATCAAATTTGTGGTAGATTTTCCCTCGACAAGAGGATACCTGTAAACTTCTTTAACAAATTCTCTCCCGACAATCTCTTCTATTTTATAGTCGCCGCCTTTTACTAAAACATCGGGCTTTAGTTTACTTAACAATTCATACGGTGTCCGTTCATTAAACACAATTACATAATCTATGCAGCTTAATGCAGCAAGAAGTTTAGTTCTGTCTTCTTGCCCGACAAGCGGTCTTTTAGGGCCTTTAAGCCCTGCCAAAGAACTGTCGGAATTTATAGCAACTATCAAAACATCACCTAAAGTTTTAGCTTTTTGAAAAAGGCTTACATGCCCTATATGCAATAAATCAAAACAGCCGTTAGTGAAAACAATTTTTTTGTTTTCCTTTTTGAGCTGCTCGACAACTTCAATCATCTTTTCAGTTGTGCATATTTTGGATAAAGTATTCATAGTTTATAGATTAAGATATTTTTATACCATAGATCCCCGACAAAAACATTCGGGGATGACACCGCTACGCGGTTTAGGC
>JAFPUA010000243.1 GCA_017413305.1 Candidatus Ruminimicrobiellum caprinum | reverse complement strand
GTATTTTCCATTAAATGAGATTCTTCATACTGTCTAAAATTTAATCTTGCATTTCTTAAACCCAAATCACTAAAATAATATTTACTTGGTGTAGAGATATATTTTCTTCCTTTAACATCATATCTTTCAGCTTTGTTTATAATAAAAGAATTCAATAAATAATTTATATAAGTGGCTATTGTTTTATCAGAAATTTCTTTATATCCCTTACTTATAAAAGTATCAACTATTTTTTTAGAATTAGTTAACGATCCAACAGAAGAAGATAAAATATTTACTAAACTTTCTAAAATTTCATCCTTTCGAATATTATTTCTATCAATAATATCTTTTAAAAAAGTTTCTTTAAAAAGATTTTTTAAATAATTACTTTTCTCTTCGTTATTATTGAATGATAACGTGTATGGCATACCACCATATAATAAATATTCCGTTAATGAGTCATTATTTTTCTCTTCATAAGCTGAAGAAAATTCTCTGAAGCTTAACGGAAAAACTCTGATTTCTTCTGTTCTTCCTCTAAATTCGGTAATAATATCAGATGACAAAAATTTTGAATTACTTCCAGTAACATAAATATCAAGATTTTTTATTTGATTTAAACCATTCAGCATAGGTTCAAAATTTTCAACATACTGAACTTCGTCCAAAAATAGATAATATTGCTTTTTATCAATAATTTTACTTTTTATAAATTCTCTCAAAGCTGTTCTATCATATAAATATTCGTTTTCATCACTTTCTAAATTTATAGAAATTATGTGTTCTTTATCCGTACCGTTTGCTAATAAATAATTATAATATAAATTAAACAACAAATACGATTTTCCGCATCTTCTTATACCTGTTATCACTTTAATAAAATCACTATTTTTTCTAGACAACAATTTATTCAAATAAAAATCTCTTTTAATTTCTTTCATTTTATACCTTTTTGCACTTAAGTTATTACGAAAAAATGTGTATTTACACACTTTTTCGTAATAGAGTATATCAAATATTTATTTTTTTGGCAAGGACTAAGAAAGACAATTTGTACTTTATAGTTTATAATTAAACTACAAGATATAACAAAACTCTCTCCTTTGTAGATTGGAAAAATTTTGTTGAAATAATTGTGCCATATTTTCAAAATTTATCGACTTTCTGCTTTTGATTTGTTTTTTAATTACACTTTTTAATAAATTATTTACTTTGTTGCTTAATATTACACACAAATAAGCACAAAAGTCATAAAAATATCCTAAACAAAAAAACAGCAAGGGTAATATGTTATATACTCTTGCTGTTTTTTATATGGTTTACTTAGAATATTGCTGTAATTTTCTTTGCTTCTCTGTTTCTGATTCTTTCTGCACTTTCGCCTATTACTTTGTCACCGGAGATAATATCTTTCTTACCATCGTTCCATTCAATTTCAATTTTAGAAATTTTCATATTCGGCAAGAAAGTACTCTTTCTTGATTTGTTAATATAAACTAAGTCTGTCACAGAGAACAGTTTAGTTTCAAACAAGCCTTTCTTATCGAAAAATTCGGAAGAAATTATTGGTTTTAATGATAAAACAAGGTTGTTGTTTTCATTTATAGAGAAAGGCTTATAACCTAAACTCATCGTCAACCACATATCAATAAATTCTGCAGTTGAACCGCTCAAGCGCGCAACAAAACCTCTGCCCCAGTTTCTCTTGTCAGGGAAAGCACTTGAAGAAATGAAAGAAGAATTTTCTAATATACTTCTTCCGTAAACTTCAGGTTTTAAGAAACATGTGAAACAAGTTTTTATCGAAGCAAAAAACTCGTCATATAAACCTGCTCTTAAAAGCCCCAACAAATATTTGAATTCCATATGCATAAATACGGATTCGTTTTCAAGCCAGCCCGGCAAAAATACTCTGGAACGACCTATTTCGTTTGATTCGCCAAGCAATGAAGAGCAAACTTTAAACATCTTTAATTCTTTATCATACAAACCGCTCTTCTTTATGGAAGCAAAATGTTTTTTCGCATCTTGTTTGTCATCGGACATTCTCATAAAATGTGTTTCAGATTCCAAAAACAACGGTAAAGGATTTCTCTTAAATTGACTTACGGATACACAAGGTAAGCCTTTGGAATTTTTCTCGCCGTTAGCTTTGTATTTTACTGCATCATATCTGAAATATGTGAAATAAAGATTCGTTTTAGGATCTATAGCTTTTTTAAGACCTGCATTAATTTTCTTAACTGCACCGTCTATAAATTCTATTATGGAATCAATATTTATCTGTTCTTCTTTACCGTTTATACCTAACAAAACAGATTTTCTATATTCTTCCTTAAGTGTAGTTGCTTTATTCCAAAAATCATAAGAAGAAAGATTCTGTTTCAATAAGGAACATAACCCTTTAAAGAATTTTGCAACTTCTACAGGAACGAATATTTTTTCAGTTTTATTCTCTTTCAAAAGGTTTGCGAAAAACAACATCATTTTTCTGAGTTCGAAAACTTCGGGTGTTGAAGAACCGAAAAGTCCCGGAAGACCGTTAAGAGCATCATACCAGCCCGGCTTATCAGCTTCCATTTCTATACCAATACCTTCGCTGTCCAATGTTGCAAACTTTACAGACATTATAGTTACAAACTTAGAAGCAAGCGTTGTATAATAAATATTGCCTTTACCGTTATCAGTTCTTAACGCGTTCGGATTAACTTTTCTTGAAGCAATAAGGTCTGCTTTTTCTTTGGACTTTTCTACACTATTATACTGTCTTACAACACCTTTAGGCGTCAAAACATATTTTTTGTTTCTTGGTAAAACATAATGATCGCTGTCATAATAGATAAAAGATTTATCGTTAAAGAAAACATCTTTTTTCTTATCGGGATATATCGTTAAAAAACTTTCCAAAATATCGAAATTATATTTCCAGTGATCTACCCAAAAACCTTCGCCGAAATCGGCATCGTTTTGAGCTTTTGCACTTGTAACGGCTTTTGAAATAAAATCTTCAAACTTAATTTTTGTTTTTATATTTGAAAATTCCATAAATGTCGCAAGCGAACCCGGCTCAAAAGGTTTTGAAAAAAATCTATTCAATTTTTCTTCGTCGGATTTGTTTGATAAATCATTTAAAAGATCTTTATACTCTTTACTCTTTGTATCAAGAACAAAAAGTGTTCCTTTTACTACCAATGGATTACCGCCGTCAATCTGAAGAAGATTATAAAATATTTTTACGGCACTGTCTTTAACATTGGGATTAAAGAAAATATCTTTTCTTCTATTCTGATTCACATCTCTATAGTTACCGTTCCCTTGAGAATAATAGTTCGGTGAAACTTGAAACTCATTATAATCTCTTTCCAAATCGCCGTGCTTTCTGGAGAATACATAATACATTGCAGATTTGTCATTATATTTAAACTCTATAGGAAGTCCGCCTCTCATAACATTGTCGAGATAATTCTGTCTGCAATACATATCGAATTCAGGTATTGCCGACTTTGTTGCCATATTTGATGTAATGGAATTGATGAGATTTTTATTTTCTTCCTGTTTCGTTTCAAAATATTTTTTATCGAATTTCTTTACAAATTGATTTAACGATTTTACACTGTCGACATGTCCTACAACAGAATAAAGTGTTGCAGAAGCATTTGTTTTTAAAGTCTGTTTTAAATAAGCAAATGCCGTCGGATATTTGTTGTCTGCAAACTGAGACTGAGGATATTTGAAGTTTTCATTGAACAATTTTTCAGGATAAGACAAACTTGTATTAGAACCAAAAATTATATCAGGATCAATAATAATATCAGTCTGTTCTAATTTTTTATCTTCGGTAAAGGCATAATAGAAATTTCCCTCGGTAATTTCCACAACTTCAGAACTGTCTGCCGTTTCAACTTTTAATCTGTAGAAAGGAACCCCTGTCTTGTCGAAATTATCAACTTTCGTCCAAGCCTGTATTGTGGTAGACATATATTTCTGTGCCCAAGAATTTACATAGTAAGGAAGTATCTTAGGCATACCGTCGACAATTTCTATCTGTATGTCTTTCTTTGAAATATTTTCAACAGAAACTTTTCTTAAAAGTCCTGCTAAAGGCTGGTTAGGTAATGTAAAATAGTTTACTACTGTTTTTATTCCGATTTCTTTATTTACTTCTTCTATCGTTAAATCATAAGCAGAAATCGTCATTATCTGTTTTACATTTTTTATATCGGCAGAATTATTTTTAAAAGGTTCGTAACAAATAATATCTTTACCTTTTTTTATTTTT
>JAFPUA010000003.1 GCA_017413305.1 Candidatus Ruminimicrobiellum caprinum | reverse complement strand
TTCCAATGATACGGTATTTTTTAAAAAAACATCTTTAACAAAAATGGTGGAAGTTATAAAAGAAAATATGGATTCACAAATTCCTGTATTTTTTTATCAAAATTATAGAAATGCAAAAAATAAAATTTATAATTGTAATAGTCTTGATGATATAATAAATAAAATTTCTTATTTTATAACATGGATTGGTAATTTTGGTTGTTGGAAAAAAGATTTTGATATTTTAAAACAAAAAGATAAATATATCTCATTCGGTTTAATGCAAGTTGATTGGACTTTACAGATAGTTTCAAATTATAAAAGTTCTATAATGTTTTTTTATGATTTTTCGGATTCTGCTATGCTTTATAAAAAATCTGGGAAAAATATTTTTAAAATTTTTGCTTATAATTATTTTAGTATATTAAAAGAATATGTTGATAAAAATTTACTGAAGAAAGAAACTTTTGAACTTGAGAAGAAAAGAGTTTTATTTAGGTTTTTGCTGCCGACTTATGTTATGACTATATATCAGAAAAATTTTTCTTTTGATACAAGCAAAATGTTTGACTATTTAGCAGATTATAAGAAAAATTGGTATTTTTATTTTGCAATTTGTTTGTTGCCTGTATACTTTATCGTATATGGCATAATATTTTTGGTAAAAACTTTAACGGCAAAAAACTATAAATTATATCACTCGTTGAGAAAAATAAAAGCAAGATTGGGAATATAAGATTGGGAATATAAAAATGAAAACTGTTTTAATTACCGGTTCCGGTGGATTTATCGGGAAAAATTTGAAAGAGTATTTGAAAGATAAATATAGTCTTTTAACACCGAGAAGTTTTGAAGTTAATTTAACGGATTCAAATGAAGTAAGAAAATATTTTGAAGAAAACAAAATTGATTTTGTAATTCATTGTGCATCAACAGGCGGTGCAAGAGGAATTGCGGATAAAGATACGACCATCGAAGATAATCTTGCAATGGTTGATAATATTTTAAAATATAAGTCCGACGGTGTCAGAGTTGTTTTATTCGGTTCCGGTGCTATGTATGATAAATCAAGAAATTTGCATAAAGTTAAAGAAAGTGAAATCGGAAAGATTGTTCCTAAAGATTTATACGGAAAATCAAAAATGTTGATTGCCGAAAAAATAAAAAACAGAGAAGATGTTTTAATGCTGAATATCTTTGCTTGTTACGGATATGGAGAGAAAGAAAGCAGATTCCCAACATACGCAATACAAAGAGTGCTCGAGAGTAAAAATTTAGAAATAAATCAAAATGTGGTTTTTGATTATCTTTGGGTTGAAGATATGGAAAAAATAGTCCATTATTTTATTGAACATAAACCTAAAAATAATATAATAAATATAACTCCGACCAAAAGTGTAAGTTTGTTGGAAATAGCAAAAATAGTTAATGCTTTTGAAAATAATAAAGTTGATATAGTTATAAAAAATAAAGGTATGAATAACGAATATACGGGAGATAATTCAAATTTATTAGCTGAATTTTCTGATATGACTTTTGCCGATATTGAACAAGGCTTAAAATTTTTGTATAATTACCACAATCATAAATAGACAAAAGAGGGGAAAATGAACAATTTAGAAAAAAAGATGGTTCAAACGCTTGTTAATTTAAGAGAAGAGCACAATGTTATAGGTATTAAAGCCGAATTCGAAGCTGAGGGAACAAGAATGGAAGAGGCTTTAAGGCTGAAAGAAGTTGTAACAAAAGCAGGACTTGAACTGACGATAAAAACCGGCGGATGTGAAGCTATAAAAGATATGTATGATGCCAGAACAATAGGTGTAAATACTATAGTTGCTCCAATGATAGAAACTGCTTATGCCGCAAAAAAATATGTTCAGGCCACAAAGTTTGTCTTTCCCGAAGAAGAAAGACAAGATATGGCTTTTTATATGAATATAGAAACAATAACAGGTTTTAATAATTTGGAAGATATGTTAAAGCCCGAATATACTAAAGATATCAGCGGAATTGTTTTAGGTAGAGTGGATATGACAGGTTCAATGGGGTTAACAAGGGAAGATATTAATTCTGAAGAAGTATTTGAAATTGCAAATAAAATGGCAGTATTATGTCAGAAATATAACAAAAAGTTTGTTATCGGCGGTGGAGTATCATACCACTCACTACCGTTTTTCAAGAAACTTCCGAAAAATTCTTTATATAAATTTGAGACGAGAAAAATAGTTTTTGATGCACAGAAAGCTTTTGAAGATAAAAATATAGATAAAGGTATTTTAAAAGCTGTAGGATTTGAATTAATGTGGTTGAAGAATAAGAGAAAATTCTACGAAATGATATACAAAGAAGACGAGAAAAGAATTGTTATGCTTGAAGATAGATACAAGAAGTTGATAGAAGAGACCGGAGTAAATGTTGAAGCAATTTAATAATTTTGACAATTTTATTTTTGATTTCGACGGTACATTGGCTGATTCCGCGGGTGAAGTTTTAGCTTGTATAGAAAAAGCTTTTAACAAGTGCGATGTGTCTTTTGAAAAAGATAGATTGAATCCATCTGTTATGGGCCCGTCCCTTGCAGAAATTGCAGTGATAGTTAAGCCGGAACTTGCCGATGAAAATATCATAAACAATATAGTTTCGGCATATAGAAAAATATATGATTACGACGAAAATGATATAACAAAATTATATGACGGTATGAAAGAATGGCTTATATTTTTGAAAAATAGTAATAAGAAAATTTTTATTGCAACAAACAAACCAAAAATACCAACTATGCGTTTGGTAAAAAGTTTAAAAATTGATTTTTTCGATGATATTTATACTGTAGATAAATATAATGATAAAAAACTTAAAAAATCACAAATGATAGAAGAGATTACTTCTAGATACAATTTGTTGAAAGAAAAAACATTAATGGTCGGTGATTGTTTAAGTGATATAGAGGCGGCAAAACAGGCCGGAGTATATTCTTTAGCAGCATTGTGGGGTTATGGAAAGGATAAAAATATATTAAAAGAAAAAGCAGATTTTTGTTTGGAAAAAGTAAATGATTAAATTAAGTGATTATATTGCAAAAAGATTAAAAGAAGTTTATAAAATAAAAAATGTTTTTATGGTTTCAGGTGGCGGAGCTATGCACCTGAACAACAGTTTTGGAAAATACATTTTATATACTTGTAACCATCACGAGCAGGCTTGTGCAATAGCTGCTGAGGGGTATGCTCGCGTAAATCAAGAGTTAGCTGTAGTAAATATAACAACAGGTCCTGGAGGACTTAATTGTTTGAACGGTGTTTTTGGGCAATGGACAGATTCTGTTCCTGTTTTGTATATTTCCGGACAAGTAAAATATTCAACATCTATGGCTAGTTGTCCTAATATAAAATTAAGACAACTTGGAGATCAAGAAGTTGATATTATAAGTGTTGTTAAACCTTTGACAAAATATGCCGTTATGGTAACCAACCCTAACGAGATAAAATATCATTTGGATA
>JAFPUA010000242.1 GCA_017413305.1 Candidatus Ruminimicrobiellum caprinum | reverse complement strand
TACCCATTTTTAACTCTCCTAAAATATTTATAACGACCGCACATTTTGAACTACACCATCGCATTTTGTTCATTTATGTGCAAATCGCTTCGCTTTAATTTCTGCACACCGCATTCACAAAAAGCTTCGGTTCGTATCAAACTTCGCGGTCTTGGAAATCGCTCCGCGATTTGTTGTAAAACTTCACTTTCGCGAATTTTTGTCATTTTTTAACTACAAATTGTTTTAACAACTTTTACTATATTTAATATTTTTTGTTTATCTTTAACTTTATTTGTTTCTACACCGCTTGATACATCTATACAATACGGATTTAATTTTATTGCTTCATCTATATTACTTTCGTTGATACCGCCTGCAAGGAAATAAGGTCTTATAAAATTTTTTAATATATTCCAATCGAATGATTTTCCTTCACCCATTCCCGCATCAAACATCAACCAATCTGCTTGACAGTTCCGCCATCGTATAATATCTTCTCCGTTTTTTACTTTTACGGCTTTAATTATTTTTTTATTACAAACTTTTCTTAATTCACTTATATATTTATCATCTTCATCACCGTGAAGCTGAACAAAATCGATAATGTTTGCATTACAAATTTCGACTATATTATTTATATCTTCGTTTACAAAAACACCAACTGTTGAAATGTTTTTATCTAACTTATTTTTTAATTTTTCCGCAGTTTCTTTAGATACTTGCCTGTGACTTTCAGCAAACACAAAGCCTACAAAATCGGGTTTTGCTTCGTTAACAAAATCTATATCTTCAGTTCTAAATAAACCGCATATTTTTATTTTCATATTTACTCCTGAAAAATTGCTCCGCAATTTTTTCACCCATTCACCTTTTCATCCTTTAAACTAAGCAAGAACTGTTGTTTGTTTTTGCTTTTCATCATACTTTCACCGATTAATGCACCGTTAAAACCTGCATTTTTTAATATTTTTATATCTTGCGCGGTTTTTATTCCGCTTTCAGAAATCAAAATTTTGTTTTCAGGTATAAGCTTTCTTAATTTTAAAGATGTATTAATATCAACAGTAAAAGTTTTTAAATCTCTGTTATTTATACCTATAATGTTTGCTCCGCTGTTTAATGCTTTCTTTATTTCATCTTCATTATGTGTTTCAACAAGACAACTTAACTTTAAACTTTTTGCTAAATTTAAAAATTTATTTAAAGTTGTTTCATCAAGAATTGCACATATAAGTAAAACAGCATCCGCTCCTATAAGTTTTGCCTGATATATCTGATATTCATCAATAATAAAATCTTTTCTTAAAACCGGAATATTTACAGTATCTGCAACATCTTTTAAGAATATATCATTACCTTTAAAAAAGTTAGGTTCCGTAAGAACAGAAATTGCAGTTGCGCCTGCTTTTTCATATTCTTGTGCTATATCAATATAAGGAAAATCTTCAACTATAATACCTTTTGACGGTGATGCTTTTTTTATTTCACATATAAAGGCAAAATCTTTACTTTTTAAAGATTCCTCAAAAAAGAATTTTTCACTTAAAGGAAGAGATAATACTTCCTGTTTTAAAATTTTAATATTTTTTTCTTTATTTTCG
>JAFPUA010000241.1 GCA_017413305.1 Candidatus Ruminimicrobiellum caprinum | reverse complement strand
TAAAAAAAATAGAAATGAATATAAAAATGTGGCATTAAGTATAGATGTTCGTGCAGGAAAGAATATTAATAAAATAACAGAAATTCTTGCTGAATTGAAGAAAGAAAAAATCGATAACGATGTTTTTTTCTTGAATGCAGACGATGCTACAATTTTAAAAAGATATTCTGAGACAAGACGCAGACATCCTTTAGGATTGCTTGTAAAAGACGGAATAAAAGCTGAAAGAAAAATGCTCAAAGTTGTTCAGCGTGTTGCAAGCCATGAAATAGATACGACAAATATGACAATAGGTGAGCTAAAAAATACTTTAGCGCAGTTGATTGGAATTAGTTCGGATAAGAGACAGTTGTTGTTATCTATAATGTCTTTTGGTTTTAAATACGGAATAGCTACTGAAGCGGATATTGTATTTGATGTGCGTTTTATTCCTAATCCTAATTATGTTTCCGGCTTAAAAACAAAAACCGGTAAAGATTCAGAAGTTGTTAAGTATATAGAAAAACAAAAAGAATATAAACCCTTCTTCAACAGAATTTCTCTTCTTCTTAAAGATTTGATTCCCGGTTATATAAAAGAAGGTAAAAGTCAGTTAACGATAGCCGTAGGTTGTACCGGGGGCAGACATCGTTCTGTTGCAACGGCAGAAAAATTGGCAAAGTTTTTTATACAAAATAAATTTAAAGTAAAACTCTATCATAGGGATATTCTTCGTGCAGGATAAAAATAATCGAAAATATAAAATTACCGCTATAGGCGGTGGTACCGGACTTTCAACTTTGTTGAGAGGATTGAAGAATTATAATTGCGATATTACGGCAATTGTGACGGTTTCTGATGATGGCGGCAGTTCCGGTAAGCTGAGGAAAGAGCTGGGAGTTCTTCCACCGGGAGATATAAGGAATTGCCTTGTTGCTCTGGCCGAAGAAGAAAATTTAATAACAAAACTTTTTCAATATAGATTTCCAAAAAAAGGCGGTTTATCAAACCATTCTTTTGGTAATTTGTTCTTAACGGCACTAACATCAGTATCCGGCGGATTTGATAAAGCTATTCTTAATGCCGGTGATGTGCTGGCCATAAAGGGAAAAGTTCTTCCGGTGTCTTTAGACAATGTTAAATTAAAAGCGACACTTATAGACGGCAAGAAAATTGCCGGTGAAACAAAAATTTCAAGAAGTAAATATACTATCGATAACATAGAAATAGAACCTAAAAACGCAAAAGTTTCGAAAGATGTTATAAATTCCATAATTAATGCAGATTGTATTATTTTTGGTCCTGGTTCGTTGTATACATCGGTAATAGTTAATTTACTTTTTGAAGGAGTAGTGCCCGCTCTTAAAAAGTCAAAAGCCGTAAAAATTTATATTGCAAATATTATGACACAGGACGGAGAAACTACTAATTTTACTTTGAGTGATCATATAGGTGCCATAAAAAAACATTCTTACGAAGATGTGCTTGATGCGGTGATAGTAAACAGCGGAATTTTGCCAAAATCAATTGTATCAAGGTATAAAAAGCAAAATTCTGTTCCGGTAAAACTTGATAAGATAAAAGATAAAAATATTAAGATAATAAAAAAAGATTTGGTTTCAAAAAGTCAGTACGCACATCATGATTTTGCAAAGTTGTCGAAAGCAATTTTTAGCTTTTTGAGGAGAACGGTAAAATGATAAATATCTTAATAGTTTCTCATTGCAGTTTGGCAAAAGAACTTATTGCTACTGCTGAAGTTATTGCAGGTAAACAGGAAAATTTGTTTTTTATAGAAAAAAATATGAAGGACGAAAATCTTCAAAGCCTTCAAGCAAAAATTGATGAGCTTCTTGATAAAATAAGTACTCCGGAAGGGACTCTTATTTTGACGGATATGCTTGGTGGAACACCATGTAATGCTTCTTTGCTTCTTACAAAAAAATATAATGTGGAAATATTAACTGGTGTTAATTTGCCGATGATACTTGCTGCGGCATTTGCAAGCAAAACTGCAACAAATG
>JAFPUA010000240.1 GCA_017413305.1 Candidatus Ruminimicrobiellum caprinum | reverse complement strand
TTTCTCCGCTTCTCAACATTAAAGTTGTTGTAGATTTACTGGTGTTGATAATAGGCACATTGTCACTATATGCCGAACGACCGGTATCATAACTCTGTTCAGGAGAAACTGACAATATTATGGAACCGTCTCTATTTATCTGAGGTTTAACTTTTAATTTTATACCTGCTTCTTTAAACGATGTAGATACCGTCGTAGTATCACTGCCTGTCGTTGTGGTTTGGCTTTCCATATAAGGAATTTCTTCAACGATATCAATAGATGCTTCCTGATTATTTAAAACGAGGATTTTAGGATTTGATAAAACTTTTGCACTTCTGTCAACGATACCTGCACCAAAAGTACCCGTCAAAGACCAATCACCTTCAAGTATTGAAATAGATGCACGCCCGAAATTATTTGAAACTTCACCTATCGTATTTGTATCGAAAATAATGGAACTTGTTCCGCTAATCATTTTATTTTTTGAAATGTTGCTCCAAGTTGTTCCTATATTAAATTCGTCACCCAAATTTACTTCTATGATTTTAGATTCCAAAAGAACCTGCTGTGTAGGAATATCAAGTGATTTTAAGAGATCTTCCATTTTAGCAATACTGTCTGCTAAATCGGTAACAACTATAGAATTTGTTCTGGAATCTACTGCCAATTTTCCGCCTTTTGAAAGTCTGGTTGATAAAATTCCGGAAATTTCGGATGCGCTTGCATAATTACAGAAAATAACTTTTGAAACTGTTATATGGCTGGGGTCGGATTTACTCTTAATAACATAAATATCGGAATCTCCCTGCTGAACATAATACAAGTCATAAGTATCCATCAATACGCCTAAAGCTTCTCTTGGCGTAACATCTTTCAAAGACAACATAATTTCTTTTTTGTATAACGATGTATCCGTTACCAACTTCATTCCTGTCTTTATACTTAAAACATTAAGCACCGTATAAAGATTCATGTTTTGAAAATCTACAGAAATTAAATTTTCAGGTTCTTCCCCTTTTGCCTTCTTTGCGCCATATGCAAAAGGTACATCAAAAGATAAGAATAAAGCTAAACACAGCACTAAAATTTTCTTCATTTTTTCCCCTTTAATATTTTTAATATTTCATTTTATATGTAAATATTTTTCCGTTAAAATCTGCCTGCATGGAACTTTGGTTAACTTTTATGATTTTTGCACCTTTATATGTATCGCCGAGATGATAAAATTTCCCGCCGATAATTACTATAGGATCCACTGTATCATACATTATACCATCCATAGAAATAGCAGGTGCCGGACCGTTATAATAAGCTTTTCCACCACCGGAAGATGCTTTAGGTGTTTCATATTTATAGAAAGGAGAACGAGGTACAGGTTTAAAATCATCCCATGTAGGAACTTTACCAAGCTCTTTCTTTATCTTCTGAGTTCTTTCTATAACTTCTTCAAAATAGCTTACAACCTCTAAAGATGTTTTATCTTTGTTGGTAGGTTTTAAATCTTTTTTATCGTTAAAATAATCGTCAATATCTTTAGAATATTGTACAGGAACACATTTCAATGAAACATTATTTTTATAATCCATTTTTAATTCCTGAACGATAGAAAACTTTTCTATTTCAAAAAGGAACCTGCACATCTGGTCATAATTTGCCGTCATTTCTATCTGCGTAACACCGCTTTTTTGCTTCAATGTGGCATTACCGGTAAATGTTCCGCCTTTCTGTTTTTCTTTTAAAGGTATTCCTACTTTCTCAAGTACGGAAATAACTTTAGCTCTGTACGAACCGGAATTTTGTTCGTTAGAATACATAAAATCCTGGTAAGTACGAATATCGTCAAGGATTTCCCCTTTCTGCTCATCTATACTTGCCTTAACGGCATTAAATCTTGCCAATTTTTCATCTACTTTGTGATAATCTTGAAAAATCGCTTCTTCTTTTTCAGCGCCACGCTCAATTTTATTATACACCAAAGAATATACAAGCCCTAACACAAAACAGGAAAGAATAACATTTAAACCGAAAATTAAAAGTTTGTTAATTGATTTCATATTTTATCCCTACCTTATATTTTTAAGTTTAATACACTGTATGTTTTTCTGCCTATTCTTTCTTCTTTTGTATTT
>JAFPUA010000239.1 GCA_017413305.1 Candidatus Ruminimicrobiellum caprinum | reverse complement strand
TAGGCGAAATGAAGAAACGCAAGAACGAAGTGTATGTCTTATAATACTCGAGTTCTTGCGTTTCAATATTGTAGCCAAAATATTTCGGTCGCAATAAATATTTCTCAACAAAGAGAGATTTTATAGGTATATTCGAAAGGTTCTATATTAAGTTTATCTTCTCTCGACAGCCAGCCTAATGCAAGGTACAACATTGTGTTAGATAAGCCCAACTGAGCCTTTATCTTAATAGGAGTTAATTCCCCTTGCTCATTAAGCAAATGCCAAATCTGACCTGCAACAACACCAATTCTATCTTTCATTTTAGCACCTAAATTATAATTTTTCTATACTAAATAAAGCCTGCTGACTGTTAACAGGTTGTCCGTTTTCAACAAGAATTTTCACTATTTTCACTTTTTCGGTAGCTTTTATTTCATTCATCACTTTCATAGCTTCTATTATACACAATGTTTTTCCGCTATCAACAACATCCCCTTCGTTGACGAACATCGGAGAAGATGGTGACGGTGATCTGTAAAAAATACCTGTAATAGGAGATGTTATAGTTTCTCCGGAAACAACATCCGTATTATCTTCTTGCTGTACTGGAGCTTCTACATGCGTTACGGAAGCTGCTGAAGCCGAAACAACACAAGGTTTAGAATAATTTTTTCTTTTAATATGAAGTTTTATATCGGAAGATTTTATGTTGATTTCTTCAACTTTTTCTTCCTGCATAATCTCATATAAAGATTTTACTTTCTCTTCTAAATTATTTTCTTTAGGACACATAATTATACCCTTAAATTACATAATTTTTATTAAATTAATTCTTCCCTGTTTATCTATTTCGGAAACTCTTACTACTATTTCCTCTCCGACAGAAACTACATCTTCCACTTTCTTCACATGTTTCTTTGAAAGTTTGGAAATATGTACCATTCCTTCTTTTCCTGGAAGAATTTCAACAAAAGCACCAAATGCCATAATCTTGGTAACTTTACCGATATATTCTTGACCAACTTCCACTTCGCCTGTAAGCCCCTCAACTATTCTCTTAGCTTCATCAACTTTTGATGCATCCGTACCGGAAATAAATACAGAACCGTCTTCTTCTACATCAACTTTTACACCCATATTTTCTTGAATGCTTCTGATATTTTTTCCACCGGGGCCAATCAATGTACCGATTTTGCTCTGAGGAATTGTAAATGATACCAACTTAGGAGCATATTGAGAAAGCGCCGATCTGGGCTGAGCGATGGCAGCTTCTATCTTTCCGATAATTTCCATTCTGCCAACTCTTGCCTGTTCCAAAGCTTTCGCCATAATTTCCGTCGTAAGACCATCAATTTTTATATCCATCTGTAAAGCTGTAATACCCTTTCTTGTACCAACAACTTTAAAATCCATATCCCCTAAATGATCTTCCATACCCATGATATCAGTTAAGATAACATAGTTGTCGCCTTCTTTCATAAGTCCCATTGCAATACCTGCACATGTAGCCTTAATAGGCACACCTGCATCAAGCAATGCCAAGCAACCGCCGCAAACTGATGCCATCGAAGAAGATCCATTAGATTCCGTAATATCGGAAACAATTCTTATTGCATAAGGAAAATCTTTTTCTTCTGGAAGAATAGGTCTTAAACCTCTTCTTGCCAAGTTACCATGACCAATTTCTCTTCTTCCGGGAGATCTTTCCGGCTTAGGTTCTCCGGTAGCATATCCGGGGAAATTATAATGCAACAAAAATCTTTCTTTATATTCGCCAATTAATTCGTCCATAACCTGTTTATCTTCAGGGCTTGCCAAAGTAACAGTTGCCAAAGACTGAGTTTGACCTCTTGTAAATATTGCACTGCCGTGAACTCTCGGTAAATAACCTACTTCACAAGTGATAGGTCTTATTTCCGTCAAAGCTCTGCCATCTGTTCTAACATTTTTTGTTAAAACAAGTTTTCTTGCTTCTTTATAAAAGTTATCTTCCATAACAAAATCTATCATTGAAGACTGTTCAGGATACTTTTCTGCAAGTTTTTCCTGCATAGCTTTTTTAAACTTAGCCCAAGTAACTTCTCTTTCTGTTTTATCTTTTATTGTAACACATTCTTGTGCTTTAGGAATAGCTTCCGCTTCAACTTCTGCTTTTAAAGCTTCATCGATAACAGGTTCTGCTATAGGAAGCTTTTCTTTAGAAGGAAGAGCTTTTATAAATTTACAAATTTTGCTGATTTCTTCTTTTGCAAGGTTAAGAGCATCAAGCATTTCAGCTTCGGAAAGTTCGCTGGCGCCAGCTTCAACCATGGTTAAAGCATCTTCTGTTCCGCTGACAACTAAATCCAAATCTGATTTTTCTCTTTCGGAAATTGTAGGATTTACTACAAATTTTCCATCGATTCTTCCGATTCTTACAGATGCAATATCTTTTGCAAAAGGTATATCGGACATATGCAATGCTGCAGATGCTCCGATGATACTGATTATATCAGACGGATTTTCTCCATCGTGAGAAATTACCATTGCAACTATCTGAGTATCATTTCTCCAAAATTCGGAAAACAAAGGTCTAATACTTCTGTCGATAAGTCTGCTGACAAGTATTTCACTTTCTTTTGGTTTAGATTCCCTTTTAAAAAATCCTCCGGGGAATTTTCCAGCAGCGTAAGATCTTTCTTTGTAATCTACGGTCAACGGCATAAAATCCGTTCCTTCTTTCGGTTCCTTTGATGCAACAGCGGTAACAAGTACCATTGTATCGCCGGATCTGATGACACAGGCACCGTTAGCCTGTTTTGCAAGTTTTCCGGATTCGATAAGAATCTCTTTACCTGCAACTGTCAATGATGTTTGAATAAATTCCATTTTTACTCCATTTGTCCGTCTATAAACATCACACAAAAGATCCACACAATTACATTAATAAAATACAACATATAACTAATGAAACTGAGTGCATCCTTTGTGTTTATGACGGACATTTTTTATTTTTTATTTTCTTAAATCTAATTTTTTCAAAATATCAGAATAAGATTCTTTATTTGTTCTTTTCAAATAATCTAAAAGTCTTCTTCTCTGACCAATCATTTTCAAAAAGCCGATTCTTGATGCAAAATCCTTAGGGAACTTTTTAAAGTGTCCTGCTAAATAGTTAATTCTGCTCGTGAGCAATGCAACTTGAACTTCAGGTGAACCTGTATCGGTCGCATGAGTTTTAAATTTTTCTACAACTTCTTTTTTTACGAATGACATTTACTTCTCTCCTTAACATTAAAAATGAGTTTTTAATTTTATTTTTAGTTTTAACTAATAAGCGAATATTTTACAAAATTTATAAAAAAAAGCAAAGAAAAAAATAGCTTAAGCCAGTTTTTGTTTTATTTCTTCCAATTTTGTTTCAGTTGCCTTTTTGCCTTCATTAACCATCAGATTGAATTTATTAAATTCCGACCAAGAAATCTGTTTAACATTAGGCTCCACAACAACATCTGCATCTTTTATAAGTATTTCATAGAATAAATAATTTGCAATAAAGTTACATCTGTTCATTATATCTTTAGAATTTGTCGGCAATGTTTCCATTGTTTTCAGTTTACTTTTTACATCGGATGCCAATATAAAATCCGCACCAAAACTTTTCGCAACACTTACGGGAGTAACATTTACATGTGCACCATCCGTATACCACACATTATCTATATTTACCGGAGGAAAAACACCCGGAATTGATGCCGAAGCTAAAACTATTCTTCTTAAAGGTCCTTTTGTAAAAACTTTTTCTTTACCATTAGTGATATCGGTTGCCACACAAGCAAAAGGAATTTTTGTTTCAGAAATATCCATATCAGGAATTATGGTATTAATCATCTCTTCCAACATCGAATGAGATAAGAAAGAACTTCCCCCTTCTTGAGAACCGTACTTAACAAACTCTCTTGCTTTTCTTATCAAACTTCTGGCAGATGCTGTTTGGCTTTCATCCTGCATTTTCTGCATATTAAGTTTGGAAAACATTATATTGAAGAAGTAGTTTTTCAAAGTTTTTTCTATTGTATCGGCATTTTGTCCTGTTGCATATAAGGCACCTATTATTGATCCCATAGAAGTCCCTGCAATATAATCAAAAATTATATTGTTTTGCTCCAAAACTTTCAGTACACCAATGTGAGCGAGAGCTCTTGCTCCACCACCGCCTAATGCTAACGCCTTTTTCATATTATACCTCTTTTGCGACTTATCTTTTGAATTTCTACTGCGTTGCAGCTCGCCTTATGTACATTGTTCATTGTACACTACGGCTCGCT
>JAFPUA010000238.1 GCA_017413305.1 Candidatus Ruminimicrobiellum caprinum | reverse complement strand
ATTTTATCGTCAACATCGGTAAAATTTTGAACATGGTTTACGGTATATCCGCTTCTCATAAAATGTCTTTTAATAACATCAAAAGTCACATAAGCTCTGGCATGTCCTAAATGGCATACATCGTAAGGCGTAACTCCGCAAATATACATAGAAACATTTTTTTCTTTTATTGGTTTAAATTCTTCAACTCTATTACTCAAAGTATTGTAAAATCTTATCATTTTTATATGCACCTCTTCTAATATTCTTATTTCTCAAAAAAATGCTACAGCATTTTTTTGAAATCTCTCCCTGTAGGATTCTGGAAAATAAACAAATCAAATTCCCCTATTACCGAAAGGATATGATCAAAAATATCTGATTGATAAGCCTCATATTTTAACCAATCCGCGGTATTTGTAAAACAGTAAATTTCAAGAGGAAGCCCTTGCGGAGTCGGTTCCAACTGTCTAACAAACGCCGAAAAATTTTTGTTTATAAAACTTCTTGTTCTGATATATTGCTGACAGTAAATTCTAAACAAACCTAGGTTTGTTAAGTATCTGCCATTATACATAGTTTCTTTTACATCATGATTTTTGTTATATTCAGAAATTTCTTTTTCTTTATCATCTATATATTCTTTTAAAAGTTCAAATTTTCTCAATTTATTTAACATTGCAGCATCGACAAATTTTACACTCTGCATATCGATAAAAAGGCTTCTTTTTATTCTTCTAGCACCTGCTTCCTGCATTGCTCGCCAGTTTTGGAAGGATTCCGATATTAAACTGTATGCAGGAATCGTGACAATTCTGTTATCCCAATTTTTTACATAGACGGTAGTCAAAGAAATATCAACAACATTTCCATCGGCACCATGTTGTGGCATCTCTATCCAGTCGCCCATTTTTACCATTTTGTTCATAGATATTTGCCATCCGGCAGTAAGCCCCAAAATGGTATCTTTAAAAACTATCATTAAAACTGACGCTATTATACCTAAGGCCGATACAAAGTATGTCGGCTCTTTACCTATAGTATATGCAAAAATTATTAAAAAACCAAAAAAATTTATAAAAATTTTTAAAAATTGAATAAAACCTTTTATGGGAATCTCTTTTTTAGTATCATGTACAATCTGTATAATAGACAATATTTTATTTATGACGATAACAATACATATTAAAAAATAAATATTTATTATCTTATTTGCAAAATGATGAAGCTGTGCATGATCCTCGGGGAAAAATATACCGGAAACAAAATTAGCGATAAAACCTGCCGCCACATATCCGCATACAGCAAAAAAATTTGTTTCCCTTAACGCATACATCCACCTTTGACTTTTTAATTTAAAATATTTGCTGTTTAAAAATATTTTTGACAATGTTTTTGATAAATAAAAAATGATATAAAGAAACAAAATAAACAACAATGTTGTTATTGCTATCGATGAGAACTGAACATATTGTTGAGGCAACCCTACTGATTTTAATAAAAGCGTTATATATTCCATATTATCCTCTTTTATAATTTTTTTATTTTTTAGAAAGCTCCTTTATGAAAAAATACGACAAGAACAGTTTTTAACATAATTTTTAAATCTAAGTTTAACGACCAATTATCTACATAAAATATTTCAAGTTCAAGTCTTTTTTCATCTTCCAAAAGACTCCTTCCGGAAACTTGCCATAATCCCGTTATTCCGGGTAGAACTTTAAACATTTTTTTATAATTATAACTGTTTTGATAAAGTTTTTTTATTTGATCAAGTTCCCATTTAACTATAGGGCGTGGACCTACTATACTCATTTCCCCTTTTAAAACATTTAATAACTGCGGTAACTCGTCAATACTATATTTTCTGATAAAGTGTCCGAATTTCGTTATTCTTGGATCTTCCTTAAGTTTAAGAAAAGTTTGTTTTTTTTCTAAAGCATCTTCTTTTATTTCTTTTAATTCCTTATTCGCATTCTCACGCATACTCCTAAACTTATAACAGGCAAACAATTTTTCATCATACCCTATTCTTTTATGTGCGAAAAATACCGGACCTTTTGATTCCATTTTTATAATTATTGCCACAACTAAAAATAGCGGAGAAAGTAATACCAATGCCACGCTTGAAGCTACAATATCAAAAATTCTTTTTACAAAATAATCAAAATCTCTAACAGGATTTGATATCAATAAAATAACCGGAATTCCCAATGTATCATCGAGAATAATATTATAACCTGATGTTTGCACTTCATTAGGAATCATTTTTATATCAATATCGTTTTCCAATGCCCAGTCACATAGAGGCAAAAACAGCTCTTCCTTAGCGGAATAATTCATAATTATAACTTCTTTTATTTCTTTTTTAGTAATCAAGAATTGTAAATTCTGTACAGTAGCATTGGTTAAAGTATAAGGATAATAAAAAACTTTATTTGAATAATAATTATTAAAAATCTTTTTATATTTACGAACATTTTTCCCTATTACAAGAAGATTATTTCTAATATTCAGTCTAAATATCAGATAAGATATAATTCTTTTTATTAAATATCTGAATACAAACGAAAAAATTATCAAATTAAAAAACAGAAAAACAAACAACATTCTTGAATAATCACTCTTTACAAAAAATATCAACGCAAAAATAAAAACCACAAAAGATGTTGTGGTTTTTAAGATTTTTATAAAAAGGTTAAACTTTGAAATATAAAAGAATTTATAACCAATGACAAAATGAACAAAAAATATCCATACAGGTACAAGTATCAACGAAAGATATATTGTATCCACAAACGAATAAATAGTTTTTGCTTGGAAAAGATTTGCAAAAATATAAAACCTAAAGTAATATGCAAATATAAACGACAAAATAAAAGCCAAACAATCTGCGGCAATCAATAAAAAAACAAAATAAATGTTTTTATTCTTTAAGTGTTCCATAACCTGTATATTTTACAATATTTTAAAAAAAATTACTAAGATTTTTTAGGTAGAAATTCTTTTGCACGCAAAGATTTGTGAAAAGTAATAGCAAAACGGTGAGCTTCATCTCTTATAGCTTGTAAAACTCTTAAAGCAAGAGAATTGCGGGAAAGCTTGATTGATTTTTCTTTTCCAACCATAAAGATTTCTTCTTCT
>JAFPUA010000237.1 GCA_017413305.1 Candidatus Ruminimicrobiellum caprinum | reverse complement strand
CCCCATATTCTTTTTTGGAATGGAGCCATTAATATACATTACTCCGCCATGCATACCGGTTCCCATATATTTACCTGTTAAATTTTCATTTTTTGTAATACCGATACCAAGCAAAACTATTATTCCGCCTGCCATATATTCGCCTAAAAAATCTCCAGCACTTGAACCTATAACAATTACAGGCTTCATATCAAGATATTCTTTCATATGAATACCTACTCTGTAACCGACGGTATCTTTTATAAATATTTCTCCGCCTCTCATTGCATATCCGGTCGTATCGCCACAACTGCCATGAACTATAATTCTACCTTTGTTCATTGTATTGCCGATGGCATCTTGTGCATTTGAAAAGATTTCTATTTCAGGACCTGCCATATATGCACCTAAATCGTTGCCGGGAACACCATCGATATTTATTTTTATATTTTGGCTTATTCCGCAGCCGATATATCTCTGCCCGCATACACCATGCAAATTAATTTCATCATAGTTTAGTGCGAAATGTTTTATATCATTATTTAAATCTTCTGCCAATCTGTTGTTAACGTCCATATCAATTTTTTTCATTTATTTCGCCTCCGAATATCTTATCCAGCCTTATTTGCTGAGAAAATGCATTTAAACCTATATCTTGTTTTGTTAAATCATAGTTTAAACTACTTAAAGGAACTTTATCGTTAATTAGCGACGTATATATTCCTGCTCTTTCGTTTATGTTTATAAGAGCAAACCCTGCAAGATTATCATCTTTTACGACGAGTTTCTTTAATTTTTGATTTTCTTTATCTTCTTTAATATAAATTTTATAACCGTCCTGTTTAGTGTCAACTATTCCTGCAGAAATCAAATGCAGTCCGAAAAATCCTATAGCATTTAGAGGGAATCCCCCGTTGAATTCCTGTTTTATTCCTGCCATATTTGCACCTGCAGTTTTTCCCTGCAGAAAAGCATTCGGCCACAGAGCAAGAATTTTGTTCTGTTCCGATAATACATCAAAGGATTCTACACAATCGCCGGCGGCATAAATATCTTTAACGGAAGTCTGCATATATTTATCTACGACAATACCTCTGTTAATTTTTATGTTTGCCGTTTGTGCAACGGATATATTGGGGCGAACACCTACTGCCATTATTAAAACATCGCAAGGAAGTTCTGTTCCGTCGTTGAGAATTACGGTTTTTTCCGTAATTTCTTTTGCCGTATTTGAAAGATAAAACTGAACATTATGTTTTTCTATATGGCTTTGAATAATTGATGCCGAATTTTTGTCCAATACCGAACCCATCACTCTGTCAGCCATATCGCAGACTTTAACAGATTTTACTTGTTCTGCCAAAGCTTCTGCGGCTTTTAAACCGATTAGTCCTGCACCGATAATAACAATATTTGAATTCTTGTTAACGGCATTTTTTATATTTATTACCGATTCAAGATTTAAGAAAGTATAGACCTTTTTATGTTTTTCTATTCCTTCTATTTTAGGGATAAAAGGAACACTTCCTGTAGCAATAAGCAGTCTGTCATATTTATAAATTTCTCCGTTAAAACATTTTACCTGTTTTTTTTCTATATCTATTTGTTCTGCTTTACAATTTAGTTTAACGGAAATTTTATTTTTTATATAAAATTCTTCTTTTTTATATTTTATTGTCTGTATATCTTGTT
>JAFPUA010000236.1 GCA_017413305.1 Candidatus Ruminimicrobiellum caprinum | reverse complement strand
GAGCTGTTTTATCGGAATGTTTAGGGCTTTTTGCTATATCCATGCCAAGGAAAACTTCTTCATTTTCTTTACCCAACGCCAAAGCTCCGACTTTATCACTCATACCGAATTCTGTTACCATTCTTGTAGCAATCTGCGTCGCTCTTGCAATATCATTCGATGCTCCTGTAGTTATTTCATTAAATATAAGTTCTTCTGCAACTCGTCCACCCATAAGTATTGCAAGACGCCCTTCAATTTCAGTTCTTGATGTTAAAAACTTATCTTCAAGAGGAACCTGCAAAGTATATCCCAAAGCTCTTCCGCTTGAAATTATCGTAACCTTATGAACAGGATCCATATTCGGGATAACCTTTGCTACTATTGTATGACCGGCTTCATGATAAGCAATAATACTTTTTTCTTTGTCTGATATTATTCTTGACTTTCTTTGAGGACCGGCAATAATTCTGTCTATAGCTTCCTCAAAATTTTTCATATCAACGGCAGTTTGATTTTTTCTTGCAGCAAGAAGAGCAGCTTCATTTGCAAGGTTTGCCAAATCTGCGCCGACAAATCCCGGTGTTCTTCTTGCAAGGACTTTCAAATCTACTTTAGGATCAACTTTTATATTTTTTACATGAACTTTTAAAATTTCTTCTCTATCTTTTAAGTCCGGAGGAGGAACTACAACCTGTCTGTCAAATCTTCCCGGTCTTAAAAGAGCCGGATCTAAAACATCAGGCCTGTTTGTTGCAGCTATTATTATAACACCCTCTTTTGTATCAAAACCGTCCATCTCAACAAGAAGCTGATTTAATGTCTGCTCTCTTTCATCATGCCCGCCGCCAAGACCTGCGCCTCTGTGTCTGCCTACAGCATCTATTTCGTCAATAAATAACAAGCATGGAGCATTTTTCCTTCCCTGCATAAAAAGATCTCTTACTCTGGATGCACCCACACCTACAAACATCTCTACAAACTCTGAACCGCTTGATGAAAAGAATGGAACACCTGCTTCACCTGCAACAGCTTTGGCCATCAAAGTTTTACCTGTTCCGGGTGCACCTGCCAACAAAACACCTTTAGGTATTTTGCCGCCGAGTTTTTGAAACTTTGCAGGATTTTTTAAAAATTCTATTATTTCTTGCAGCTCTTCTTTTGCCTCTCCACAACCTGCAACATCTTTAAATGTTATCTGGGTTTTTCCTTTTCCTGCAAGTCTGGCAATACTTTTGCCGAAACTCATTGCTTTTCCGCCGGCACCCATACCATTCATCATCCATAACCAGAAAAGTATCAACAAAATTATAGGGCCCCAACTGAAAATCAAAGGAGCCAGCCACCCGTTATGCATTTTACCGGAGAATTTTTGAACATTATTAGCTTCCATATCTTCAATGAGCTTTGGATCATTAAGAGGAATTGTTTTAAATTTCTTAACAGCATTATCACTTGTGGTAAACTCACCTTCAATCATACCGTCGCCGATAACTGCACTGATAACTTTGCCCGCTTTAATATTTTGTTTAAAAGAAGAATAAGGAAGTTCTTCTATATTGGATTTTTTTCCTGCGTTCTGCATAAACACAAGTAAAGTAACAAACAAAAGTATCCAAAATAAAAATCCCCAAGAATCTTTCTTTTTCACATTTTTCATATTTACACCAATCCTCTATATTACTCCAATATACGGCAAACCTCTGTATTTTCCGTCGTAATCAAGTCCGTACCCGACAATAAATTCTTTTGTTATTTCAAACCCCGTATAATCTATATTAACGGTTTTAATCTTTTCAGAGTTTCTGTTTATAAGCACGCAAATTTTAACACTGTTAGCTTT
>JAFPUA010000029.1 GCA_017413305.1 Candidatus Ruminimicrobiellum caprinum | reverse complement strand
GTAGAAAACAAATAGGAAAAGATATCATTTAGAAATAGCATAATAAATATGATTGCAATTTCTAAGCGACTAGATGTTGCGCAGAATGTTTGCCACATTGCAGGGGCAAATCATCCGAAGAAAGATTTTAAAAGTTTACGAAAGAGTATCAGATAACGAGAGGATACAGAAAAAACAGCTAAGTTTGTGACGAAATGAAGAAACTCGCAAACGCGGTGTACATAAGTGCAACGGTACATAAGTTTGCGAGTTTCAATATTGTAGTCCAAAATTTGCTGTTTTTTCGTTAGAATATAGCAATAATATAATAAAACATCGGGGCGACAAACAGATATGAATCAAAACGATCTAACATTCCGCCATGCCCGGGCAAAATGTTACCGGAATCTTTTATGTTGCAGTCCCTTTTGAAAAGCGATTCTGCAAGATCAGAAAATTGTCCGACGAAAGAGATAACCAATCCATAGATTATTGCTTGATTATTTGTTATAACATCTTGTAAAAATAAATATCTATAAGCAAGTGAAACAAGTATTGCAGTTACTACACCAGCTATAGCTCCTTCAATAGTTTTTTTAGGACTGATAACAGATGCAAGCTTATGTTTACCAAACTTTTTACCGATAAAATACGCTCCTGTATCAAGCATCCAAACATTAACAAAGAGAAAAATTATATAATGCATACCATATTTGGGAATATCTCTTATAAGCACCATATGAAACAAAGCCCATGTTATAAAAAATGTTCCAAAACATGTAACTGCTATCGATGAAGAAATATTTTCCACATTTTTTCTTGCCATTGCAAAAAAGAAAATTAAAAATATTGTTACAATAACTATTTCATTAACATAAAAATCAGCATTAAGCGCTAAATAAAATATTATTGCAGCCAATACACCTAAGATTCCTATAGGTTTATATTTTTTTGTTATAGAGAAAAATTCCATGACGGAAAACAAAACTACAACAAAAAACATAATTTGAAAAGGCAGTCCGCCATAAAATATACATGCTAAAACTACAGGTATTCCGACTAATGCTGTTAAAATTCTTGGCAATAACATAATAAACTCCAATTTATAATTTATAATGTACAATGTACAATAAACGACGAAACGGCAACTACGAGATCCCTGATCGAGTCCGGGATGACACCTCTATGCAATTTTGCCGAAGCGGCGCTCACGCTTCTGATAATCTAAAATTGCTTTTATAAATTCTTCCTCAGAAAAATCCGGCCATAAAACATCCGTAACATATATTTCCGAATAAGCTATCTGCCACAACAAAAAATTTGAAATTCTTTTTTCCCCTGATGTTCTTATTAATAAATCTGGATCCGGAATATTTTTAGTATATAAACAATCAGAAAAATCTTTTTCCGTAGGATCTTTTATTCCCTTATCTATTAATATTTTACAGGCTCTTAAAATTTCTTGTCGAGAACCATAATTTAAAGCAATATTTAAAATAAGAGCTTTATTATTTTTAGTCTTTTCTATTGCATTTTTAATATCAGCTTGAATATCAGTTGGTATCTTTGATATATCACCTATAACTTTAAGCGAAATATCGTTTTTTATCATACTATCAAGCTCTTGTTTTAAATACAACTTTAGAAGTTTCATAAGACCTGAAACTTCTTCTTCGGGACGCTGCCAATTTTCCGTAGAAAAAGCATACAGGGTCAAAACCCGTATATTAAGCTTTCTTGCAAACTCAACTATATTCTTTACGGTTTTGACCCCATTAGTATGTCCAAATAGTCTGGGCATCAATTTCTTTTTTGCCCATCTGCCGTTGCCGTCCATAATTATTGCAATATGTTTCGGCAACTTTGATAAATCAATTTGTTCTATTGAAGCCACTTTCTTTTACTTCTGAGAAATTGCATTTGCAGGACAATTTGCTGCACATGCTCCGCATTCTACACATTTATCTGCTGCAATTTCGTATTTATCTCCTGCAGCTGTTATTGCTTCTACAGGACAACCTGCTGCACATGCGCCACAACCCATACAAACTTCTTTGTCAATTGAATAAGCCATTGTTTCCCTCCATGAGATATTAACTACAATTATATTTTTAAAAGGTCTTCTTCTTTCTGTTTAACTAAATCATCTATTTTGGCTATATACGAATCAGTTAATTTTTGAATATCTGTTTCATATTTTTTTCTATCGTCTTCGGTAATAGCTTTATCTTTTTCAAGTTTTTTTATTTCATCCACTATGCGTCTTCTTTCATTTCTAACAGCTATTTTATAATCTTCCGACATTTTATGAACAACTTTTATAATTTCTCTTCTTCTCTCTTCAGTAAGAGCAGGAATTGAAATTCTTATAAGTTTACCGTCATTTATAGGAGTAAGTCCTAAATCCGATTTCAAAATTGCTTTTTCTATTGCTGCAAGCTGAGACAAGTCCCAAGGTCTTATTTCCAATGTTCTTCCGTCGGGAACACTGACTCCTGCAACTTGATTTAAAGCAAGCAAAGATCCGTAACTTTCTACCTTAATACCATCTAAAAGAGCTGCATTTGCTCTACCGGTCCTAACGGTAGAAAAATCATGTTTTACTTTTTCTATGGTTTTTTTCATAGCTTCTTCGCCGGAAGCTAAAACTTCTTTAGGTAACATTTTTCCCCCAAAGTTTCAATATATAACGGTACCAACATTCTCACCGTCTAAAACTTTTTTTAAATTGCCTTTTTTATGAAAATCAAAAACGTAAATTTCTATATTATTTTCCATACATAATAAGAAAGCTGAGATATCCATTATTTTTAAATTTTTATCTATTGCTTCCTTATAGGAAATTTTATCATATTTCTTTGCCGTCAGATCTTTCTTGGGATCTGCAGTATAAACACCATCAACTTGAGTTGCTTTAAGAATTATATCTGCCTTTATTTCACAAGCTCTAAGCGCTGCTGTAGTGTCCGTTGTAAAATACGGATTACCTGTTCCACCTGCAAAGACTACAACATATCCTTTGCTTAAATATTCTATAGCTTTTGCCTGTGAGAAGGTTTCACAAAAATTTGTTACACCTGCAGCAGATAAAACAACAGATTTCATACCGTTAGCAATCAACACTTCACTAATTGCAATAGCATTCATTACGGTTGCAAGCATACCAATTTTATCTGCGGAAGCTCTGTTAATAGTTTTGCCTGCTCCGCGCCACAAGTTACCTGCACCGACAACAATAGAGAGTTCTACTTTGTCAGATAAAATACTTTTTATTTCATCCGCTATCGTTTGAATGCTTGCCGTCGAAACGGATTTTCCGTCTCCCGATAAAGTTTCGCCCGACAGTTTAAGTAAAACTCTCTTTTTTGTCATTTTATTATTACCTTTATTAATATTAAATATTACTCGCCGATTTTAAATCTTGCGAACTGTTTTACAACTATATCTTTATTAACTTTAGCAATAACATTCTTAATATTTTCTTTTTCTTCTCTCATGTAAGGCTGTTCCATTAAACATATCTGAGAATAAAATTTGTTCAATTTTCCTAAAACAATTTTATCTATAATGTTTGCAGGTTTACCCTCTTCCTGAAGCTGTTTAACATAAATTTCCTTTTCTTTGTCTATTTCTTCTTGAGGAACCTGATCTCTTGTAACATAAAGAGGACTTACTGCTGCAACCTGCATTGCAATTTCTTTCTCGAGATTTTTAAAATCCTCGGAAGCAATAACATCTGCAGGAGCTTCAAAATTTACAAGTACGCCCAAAGAATTGTTCATATGGATATAAGATGCAATTTCACCTGTCGTAGAAAATTTTGCTGTTCTCTTTAAAACAATATTTTCACCTATTGTTCCGATAGCTTCTTTTATAACATCCTGAACTGTTCTTGTATCGTCAAATTTCTGTTCTGCAATATTTTCTGTAGAAGAGGTTTTAGCAACAAAATCTGCTAAACTTTCTGCCAATACTTTAAACTTTTCGGTTCTTGCAACAAAGTCAGTTTCGCAGTTAAGCTCTACCAAAACACCCTGCTTCTTATCGTCGCTGAGTTTTGCTACAACTACACCTTGTTTTGCAGATCTGTCTGCTCTTTTAACTGCAGATGCTATACCTTTTTCTCTCAAAATTTTCACTGCAGCTTCTATATTGTTATTTGCTTCTTTCAATGCGTTATTGCAGTCTTTTATTCCTGCGCCTGTCATTTCTCTAAGTTTTGTTATAAGTTCAATTGCTGACATTATTATTCTCCTTTAACTTCTTCTACAGCCGCTTCTTCTTTTACTTCTTCCGCCGGAGCTTCTTCTTTAACTTCTGCTTGAGCTTCGGTTGCTCCGTCAGCCTGTTTATTTTCAATACCTTTACCTTCAAGAATTGCATCTGCAATAACAGAACAGAAAAGTTTTACTGCTCTTATTGCATCATCATTTCCCGGTATAGGATGATCTATCAAGTCAGGATCACAGTTTGTATCGCAAACTGCAACTACAGGAATATTTAATTTCTTTGCTTCAGCTAAAGCTGTAGCTTCCTCAACAGGGTCAATTATGAACATAACTTCAGGAAGTTTGTTCATCATTTTTAAACCTTCGAGAGATTTTTCAAGTTTAACTCTTTCTTTTTCTTTTTGAGATTGCTCTTTTTTGGAAAGAACTTGAAATATTCCGTTTTCTTTCATTGCTTCAAGTTCTTTTAATCTTGCGATAGATTTTTTCAATGTTTCAAAATTTGTAAGTGTTCCGCCCAACCATCTTTCACATACGAAATATGCGCCACATCTTAATGCTTCTTCCTTGATAGGTCCCTGAGCCTGTTTCTTGGTACCGACGAAAAGGACTTCTTTTCCTTCTGCTGCGTAATCTCTTACAACTTTGTAAACTTTTTTAAGTTCTTTTAAAGTTTTCTGCAGATCGATAATGTGAATTTTGTTTCTGCTGCCGAAAATGAATTTTCCCATTTTCGGATTCCATCTTCTTGTCTGATGTCCAAAATGAACACCTGACTCCAACAATGACTTCATTGTTACATTTGCCATTTTTACTTCTCCTTTAGTTTTTTTCATCTCGTTTTGAGACGACCTCCACAAGTTTCAGAACTCAAACCCTTATTAAAGGGACTTTTGATTAATCCGCTTGTGTGTGTATTTAACATCTTGTTAAATCTTGAATATATTAGCAAAAAAAAACTTACTTTGCAACTTTTTTAAATATATTTAAACTTTTTAAGTTCAATTTCTATTTCCTGCATTGAGGAACATTTTAAAAGTTTATTTACCAACATCTTGGCTTTTTCTTTTGATACACTTCTTATAATTTTCTTAATTTGAGGAATTTGTGCAGCAGACATACTAAACTCATCAAGTCCAAGCCCCAACAAAACTACCGTATAAGCGGGATCACCTGCCATCTCTCCGCACATTCCTACATCTATGCCTGCTTCATGGGCGGAATTTATAATAAATTTCAAAAGCCTCAATATAGCAGGGTGCATGGGATTGTAAAGATGTGCAATATTGGCATTAACTCTATCCACTGCCATCGTGTATTGTATCAAATCATTAGTTCCTATCGAAACAAAATCAACTTCTTTTGCTATAAGGTCGGTAATTACAGCCGCTGACGGAACCTCTATCATTGCCCCGACCTTAATATCTTCGTTAAAAGGTTTTCCTTCTTTTCTCAATTCTTCTTTTGCCTGCTCTAAAATTTTGTTTGCGGCCTTAATTTCCGAAACACCGGAAATCATAGGATACATTATTCTTACATTTCCACAAACGGACGCTCTTAAAATACCTTTTAATTGAACTTTAAAAACTTCAGGATATTTTAAACAAAATCTTATAGCTCTCAAACCCATAAAAGGATTTGCTTCCTTTCCAACTTCCATAAGACCGAGCTTCGCAATTTTATCACCGCCAAGATCTATTGTTCTTATGATAACATTATACGGCATCATTTTTTGCGCAACTTGAATATAGTTTCTGTAATGATCTTCTTCCGTAGGCATAGATGTTCTTGACAAATACATAAATTCACTTCTGTACAAACCTATACCGTTCGCGCCGTGTTTCAGAACGGAACGAACTTCTTCGGGACTTTCTATATTTGCACCAAGTTTTATTTCCAAACCATCTGTAGTTACTGCAGGCAAATCTTTAAACTGTTCCAATGCTTTACGGTTTGATACTTGTATTTCATACTCTCTTTTATAATTGCTTATTGTTTCTTCGCTGGGATTAAGTATAACAATACCATTATTACCGTCAATAATTATAGACATTCCCTGCTTAACTTGATAACTGACATTTTTTAAACCGACAACTGCCGGTATTTCCAAACTGCGTGCAACAAGAGCCGTATGAGAAGTTTTTCCTCCTAAATCCGTGGCAAAACCTCGAACCATAGCTTCTCTCATAGAAACAGTATCGGCAGGTGTAATATTTTTTGCAACAACAATAGAATCTTCTTTTAAATCGGCAAGAGTTTTCTTGTTTTTACCAAGTAAATGTGCAGTAACTTTTTTTGCGACATCTATCAAATCATTTTTTCTTTCTCTGAAATATTCATCCTGTATAGCATCAAAAGATTTAGAAAATTTCTTTACTACGGCATATATCGCATATTCTGCGGTATTACCTTCTTTTACACAATCAACAACTTCTTTCCCAATCATCGGGTCATTTAATATAAGAATATGTGCATCGGCAATTTTAGCATAATTCTCGCCGAGCATTTTATTTAGTTCTTCATAATTCTGCTCTAAATCTGCCTTCGTTTGTTTAACTGCTATTCTCAAACGCGCAAGTTCTTTATTAATTTTATCTGTAGGAACATCTTTTTTTACGGAAACTAAATCATCCTCTTCCAAAATAAAAACCTTACCTATAGCTACACCGGAAGAGGCTGCTATACCGTTTAAAACAATGTTACTTTGTTTCATTATATTTCTTCTCCAAAACCACCGGCAAACAATTCTGCCAGCTTGTTGATTGCCTCATCTTCATCGGGACCTTCTGCCTGAATTGTAAGTTCCGTACCGCAAGCTGCAGCAAGCATCATTATACCCATAATACTTTTAGCATCTATTTTTGCTTCGTCTTTTATTATGTTAATAGACGAAGAGAACTTCATTGCAGTCTGAACAATCAACGATGCAGGTCTTGCGTGGAGACCAAGCTTGTTTAAAATTGTAAGTTTTTTTTCTTTCATATTTATATCCCCATGTATCCTAATATAAAACTAAAAATTATTGCCGAATAAAATATAATTACAGGCTTAATTCTTCCCAAGAAAAAACTGCCTATCATTATAAAACCGAACATCAATGCATCCGGATAAGTAAAACCTAACCTTTCTTGCACGACAGCAGGAGACATACCGAATGTTTTAAAATAGAAAAATATCGCTAAGAACATAAACAATAAGCCGACTATTCTAAAAATATCCCCAAGAAATTTTATTTCTAATTTAGAAATAAGTTTTATCATCTTGTCGTCAAGCCTAAAACTGATAATTAAAGACCAATACCTAAATGACAAATGAACTACATTGTACAAAATTATAAAAAATATCGGAGCTATCCAAAAATAATTTAGACTGAATATATTCATAGACAGTACAGTAATCAAAATAGCTACGAAAGAAACAAACGGTCTCCATGTCCCCCAAAAAAAGGAATCTCCTAACGCAGCAACAGGGCCTGCCATAAGATTTTTTATCATTTCCGGCTTTTTCAAATTTGTTTCCTTACCTGATGAAATATTTTTTTCACAGTTTAAAACCATAGCAACGATAATATTAACCATATAAGGATTAGTATTAAAAAAACCTAAATGTCTTAAAATAACTTCTTTTCTCTTTTCTTTATCAGGATATAAATTTTTCAGTACAGGATACAAAATATACAAAAATCCGATATTTTGCAATCTCTCAAAATTCCATAAAGCCTGTAAAAAAAATGTTCTTAAAAACACAAAATTTTTAATCATTTATTCTATTTACAAAAGGTATTCTTATTGTTCTAAAATTATATAAAACTGCTCCAAAGCCAAAAACCGGAAGATAAAACCAAGCTCTCTTAAACGCAACAGATAATTGTATAGGCATATAAGAAAACAACTGTTTAAATAATAAACCACCGATTAGAATAACAAGAAAATACATTACAGCTGCTCTTACAATAAAGAGAAATAAACCTGCATATATACCAAGAGATATTCTGTTTTCTTTACCATCCTTAAGTCCATCTTCAACCCAATGCATAATGTGCGTATTTAAATGTCTGCCAAAAAGATCAACTTCTTTATATAAATATGCGAACGGTATCGCAAATG
>JAFPUA010000028.1 GCA_017413305.1 Candidatus Ruminimicrobiellum caprinum | reverse complement strand
ATAGTTGTAATAAACAAAATGGATAAGCCACAGGCAAACGCCAGTAAAGCTATAGATGATATTTTTGAACTTTTTATGAAGCTTGGCGCAACAGACAGACAGTTGGATTTTCCTATATTTTATGCTTCCGGTCGTCAGGGTTGGGCCAGTACAAAAATTGATAAACCGGGAACTGATGTTGCACCCCTTTTGGACGGAATAATAAAGTATGTTCCCGCTCCCGAAGCGGATAAAGAAAAGCCTCTTCAAATGCAGATAACGATGATAGATTATAACAATTTTTTGGGAAGAGTCGGTATCGGTAGAATATTGAACGGTTCCATCAAAAAAGGGCAGACAGTCCTTCTTGTAAATAAAACAGAAACTAAACAAGCAAAAGCCGTAAAAATAGAAAAGTTTTTAGGTCTTTCCAAAGTGGAAGTTGAAGATGCCTATGCCGGTGATATAGTTTCTATTTCGGGTTTGGAAGGTTTAAAAGTTGGTGATACAGTTTGTCAGCTTGAAAATCCGTTGCCGCTTGAACCTTTGGCGATAGATGAACCGACAATATCAATGGACTTTCTTGTAAACGATTCTCCTTTTGCAGGGCGTGAGGGAAAATTTTTAACTTCGCGTCATTTGAAAGCTCGTCTTGAAAAAGAAGCTCAAACAAATGTCGGTTTAAAAGTTGAAGAGCTTGAAGGCGAGGGGAGATTTAAAGTTTCAGGACGCGGAGAACTTCATTTAACGGTTCTTATAGAAAATATGAGAAGAGAAGGTTTTGAACTTGCAGTATCAAGCCCTGAAGTTATTTTTAAAGAAGTTGACGGACAGATGTGCGAGCCTATGGAATACCTTATTCTTGATATAGATTCCGATTTTCAGGGGGTAGTCTTTGAACTTATCGGGAAAAGAAGTGCAAGACTTGAAAATATGGTCAGCGAAGGAAAAGATCACTTGCGTTTGGAATATGTTGTTCCTTCCAGAGCATTAATCGGTTTTAAAAATGAGTTTTTAACTGCTACAAAGGGAACAGGAATTATGCATCACAGCTTTTACGGATATTTCCCGAAAGTTGATATATCTTCTATAAGAGGCAACGGCGTATTCATAGCTATGGCTGCGGGCAAAACTACAGCTTATGCTCTGCACAATTTGGAAGATGGCGGACAGATGTTTGTTGGTCCCGGCGAGGAAGTGTATGAAGGTATGATAGTCGGACAAAATTCCAGAGAAAGAGATTTGGTAGTTAATCCGTGCAAACCTAAAAAACTCACAAATATGAGAAGTAAAGCTGCAGATGAAGCATTGACACTTACACCGCACAGAGTTATGAGTTTGGAACAGTCTGTTGAATATATCGCACCTGATGAACTGGTAGAAATTACACCAACATCTTTAAGATTAAGGAAGAAGATTTTAGGGGCATTAGATAGGAAAAGAACTGCTCGTAATGAACGTTATGAAGAATCGTTACTGGAGGAATAAAACAACATACTCTAACGAAAAAACAGCAAATTTTGGACTACAATATTGAAACTCGCAAACTTATGTACCGTTTCACTTACGTACACCGCGTTTGCGAGTTTCTTCATTTCATCACAAACTTAGCTGTTTTTTCTGTGTCCTGCCATAATCTGTCTTTTTTGTTTTAGAATAAAATAAAAGCAGGGAAACCGCTATGTCGTTTCCCTGCCATATCGGAACTAAACTGTTCCAAATATTAATAAAATGTAACATTTGTCGCATTAAAAACTTGAGGCTCGTCCCTGCCTGTTGTACAAAATTTTAAACGTATTGTTCCTGCATCTCTGCTTCTTACTTCCATAATGATACCACTTTTATATATGTTGTAGTTAAGTATGTTGTTGCTATTTCCTCCATTATGCCAATAATAACCAGATAAAGTTGGATTAAACCAAGAAAAATATCTGTTGTTCATTGCATTTATTCCGAGTACATCAGATCTTGCAGTCCATTGATCAGCGGCATTTCCACTTGGATTTTGAAGAGCAAAATGTCCAAATTCGTTATAATAGTTAATCTGAGCTTCTTTTATTGCACCAAGTAAAGCATACCCTTCGGCAAGCATAGTATACTCTCTATGTCTTCCTCTGTAGATAGGCCACGATATTAATGACAATGTAATAACTATCATCAACGTAATAACTAATTCTATTAAAGTAAAACCTTTTATTTTCTTTCTCATAATTTTCTCCTTTTATTTAAATTTAAAATTTGCTATAATAAGCCGAGATACAAAAATTTAGAAAAATTTTCATGTTTCATCAGATTGTTGCTATGGTACAATTTGATGTGCGGGCTGTTGCTATATTGCAGCCTGTCCGGCTTAATAGTATATTTTTACTGAAAAAAGCAAAAATATAAGTTTGTACATATATTTTATAATAATAAACTTATAAAGTCAAGAGTTTTTTTATAATAAGTAGGGGTTTTTATGAAAAAGGCAAAAACATTTTTTTGTAAACAATTTAAAAAAATATTGACGGAAAAAGATATTACTCAACAAGAATTGGCAAAAAAATTAGGTATAGCTCAGTCTATGATTAGCCAATGGATTACTGGAACAAGTAATCCGAATCTTAATACATTGAAAAAATTATCATCTGTTCTAGATGTACCATTAAATTATTTTCTTGAAAATCTTACAGAAAGCAATTTGGAAGAAAAATTAAAAGAAAAAGATATTAAAATCCTTCAACTGGAAAAGGAAATTTTAAAACTGCAAAAAGAAGTTTCAGACCTTAAACTCCAAAATGAACTTTTAAAAAATAAAAACACGACAAATCGCGAAGCGATTTCAGAGACCTTAAGATTTGAGGCGAAACAAAGTAATTTCAAAACGCGGTGTACGGGTAAGTAAAGCGATAGCGGGGTAGTACATAAGTTTTGAAATTACAAAGTTGCAGCCCAAATATTAAGGCCGATATAAGATTTTTCTTGATTTTTTTAAAAATTTTTTGTAAAATTCTTTGATAAAATTTTTTACGCGATATGCGATTAACGGGTAAATATGAAACAATTTAATTTTATTTTATTTGGACCTCCGGGTGCGGGAAAAGGCACTCAAGCTAAGACGATAAGCAGTAAATTCAACGTGGTTCATCTTTCAACAGGCGACATGATTAGAGAAGCAAAAGATGATCCCTCCTTTGCAAAGTATTTAACATCAGGACAATTGGTTCCTGATGCTGTTATTAATGCAATGGTTTTCAAAAGACTACAAAAAGACGATTGCAAAAACGGATTTTTGTTGGATGGTTTTCCCAGAACTATATTTCAAGCTGAAGAGCTTGATAAATTCCTGCAGGAACATGGTAGAAAGGTTTCTGTAGTTTTTTATATTGATATAGCTCAGGAAGAAATCATCAAAAGACTTGCAGGAAGAAGAGTTTGTCCTTCTTGTGGTGGAAGTTTTAATATTGAATTGAAACCGCCCAAAAAAGAAGGCATTTGCGATTTCTGCGGAAAAGAACTT
>JAFPUA010000235.1 GCA_017413305.1 Candidatus Ruminimicrobiellum caprinum | reverse complement strand
TAATAAATGTATGTTTGATGGTTCTTCAATAGAAGGTTTTGCAAGAATTGAAGAAAGCGACATGTATCTTTATCCGGATCCTGACACATTTGTAATTTTTCCTTGGAGACCGCAAACAGGTAAAGTTGCAAGATTAATCTGCGATATTTATAAACCGGACGGAAAACCTTTTGAAGGTTGCCCAAGAAATATTTTGAAAAGAAATTTAAAAGCAGCAGCAAAATTAGGATACACCTTTAATGTTGGTCCTGAACTTGAATTCTTTTTGTTTCATACCGACGAAAAAGGTAAACCTACAACAGTAACACACGATGATGCAGGATACTTTGATTTAGCACCTATAGATTTAGGTGAAAGTGTAAGAAGAGATATGTGCTTAACTCTTGAACAAATGGGATTTGAAATAGAAGCTTCTCATCATGAAGTTGCAAGAGGACAACACGAAATAGATTTTAAATATGCAGAAGCTTTAAAAACTGCAGATAACATTAACACATTCAAATTGGTAGCAAAAACAATTGCACAGAAACACGGATTACATGCAACATTTATGCCAAAACCTATTTTCGGTATAAACGGTTCAGGTATGCATACAAACCAATCATTATTTAAAGACGGAAAAAATGCTTTTTATGATGAAAAAGATAAACTTGGCCTTTCAAAAATAGCATATAATTATATTGCAGGTATAATGAAAAATATTAAATCAATGGCAGCAATTTCTAACCCGCTTGTAAATTCTTATAAGAGATTGGTTCCGGGCTATGAAGCACCTGTTTACATTGCGTGGTCTGCAAGAAACAGAAGTCCGTTGGTTAGAATACCTGCCGCAAGAGGTGCATCGACAAGAATAGAATTAAGAAATCCTGATCCGACGGCAAATCCGTATTTCTTACTTTCTGCATGTATTGCTGCAGGGCTTGACGGAATAAAGAATAATTTGAAAGCTGTCGGTTCGACAGATAGAAATATATATCAGATGACTAAAGCGGAAAGAGATGCAGCAGGTATAGAAAATTTGCCGCATAATTTGATAAATGCGGTAAAAGCTATGCAGAAAAGTGAGTTAATGAAAGAAACTTTAGGAGAGTACTCGTTTAACCTTTATGCACAATCAAAAATAAATGAGTGGGACGATTACAGAACAAAAGTTCATCAGTGGGAAATTGATGAGTATTTAGTGAACTACTAAAATTATTATACGATTTTTATTGATTTTTCAGTCGATATTTAATATAATCTTTTTGTTGTTTGTAGTTAATTATAAATTGTCATATTGCTGTTTCGTCGGAGAAAAATAATGAAAAAGCCTGATTTTATAAAACAGGTCGCAGAAAATTCCGGACTTACGAGAGTTCAAGTAAACAAAGCTATAAAAGCACTTGTTAAAGTTATACAAGATAATTTAGCAAAGGGCGATACGGTTTCTTTGTCGGGGCTTGGTTCTTTTAAAGCAAAAGATACTAAGCCTAAACAGGGCAGAAACCCCAAAACAGGAGATATAATTCCGGTTCCTGCAGGTAAAAAAGTTTCTTTTAAACCTACGGCAACATTGAGAAAAATTATAAAAAAATAATTATGGCTATGATAAAAATAAATCCTTCAGAAAAGTTAGAATCGTTACCTCCATATCTTTTTACAAAAATTCATAAATTGAAATTGGAAGCGTACGCAAAAAAATTGGATGTTATCGATTTAAGTATCGGTAACCCTGATATGCCTACGCCGTCACATATTGTTGATTGTCTTTGCGATACGGTAAAACATCATACAAGAACGCATGGATATCCGCAGGCGAAAGGTATGCCGAAATTTAGAAAGGCAGTTGCCGGCTGGATGGGAAGGCGTTTTGGTGTGGATCTTGATTATAACAGCGAAATACTTGCTCTTATCGGATCAAAAGAAGGTATAGCGCATCTGTGTATGGCTTACCTTAATCCGGGCGATTATGTACTTGTATGTGACCCTGCTTATCCTGCACATTATAACGGTGTAGTTATTGCCGGTGGTAAAGCATATTCTATGCCGCTTTTGGAAGAAAATGATTATCTTCCGGACTTTTCTAAAATTCCGGTAAGTATAGCAAAGAAAGCCAAAATAATGTTGCTTAATTATCCAAATAACCCGACGGCAGCATTTGTTAAAGATAATAATTTTTGGAAGGAAGCAATAAAGTATTGCAAAAAATATAATATTCTTTTAGTTTCCGATAATGCTTACTCGGAACTTACTTTCGGTGATGCTACATGTTGCTCGATTTTTGAGTTCCCTGGAGCTAAAGATGTTGCGGTAGAGTTTCATTCTTTTTCAAAGTCGTTTAATATGGCAGGCTGGCGTGTAGGCTGGTGCTGTGGTGCAAAACAGTTAATATATCCTTTGGAAAAATTTAAATCATTTTTAGATTACGGTGTGCCGACATTTACACAACTTGCAGCAGTTGCCGCACTTAACGGTTCTCAGCAGTGTGTTCGTCAGCAGGCACAGATTTACGAAAGAAGAATGATAAAATTGGTTGAAGGTTTAAATAAAATCGGGTGGAAAGCTAAAAAGACCGAAGGAACAATGTATGTTTGGGCAGGTCTTCCGGACAGTTTAAAGAAAATGGGTTCTTTAACCGTCGCAGAAAAACTTCTTAAGGAAACAGGTGTTGCTCTTTCACCGGGTGTAGGCTTTGGCAAATACGGTGAAGGGTATGTAAGAATATCGCTTGTTACGCACGATAAAAGATTTCATGATGCACTTTTAAGGATAAAAAAATTTACACAAAAATACGGTGGAGATAAAAAATAATTTATGAAAACAAGTTTGAATATCGGTTTAGTAGGTTACGGAACAGTAGGTAAAGGTGTAGTAAAAATTTTAGAAAAAAATAAGGCTATCGCGTTAAGAAAAGCCGGCGTTAAAATCAATATCAAGTCGATATGTGATTTAAACCCTATAGATAAACCGGAACTTTATGTGAAAGATTTTAAAGATATTATAAAAGATCCGGATATTGATATTGTCGTCGAGCTTATCGGTGGATACGAACCTGCAAGAACAGTTATTACGGAAGCTCTTAAAAACGGTAAGAGCGTAGTAACGGCAAACAAAGCAGTTCTTGCAAAACATTGGGATGAAATTTTTACCCTTGCTCAAGACAACAAAAAAATGGTTTACTTCGAAGCTTCCGTCGGCGGAGTAATTCCTGTAATTCAGGGATTAAACGAAGGTTTGGCAGGAAACGAAATAAAAAGTATTAAAGGTATCTTAAACGGGACAACAAACTTTATATTAACAAAAATGACTAACGACGGTTTGCCGTATGCTGATGCATTAAAGATTGCTCAGCAGTCCGGCTTTGCGGAAGCTAACCCTACAGCAGATGTTAAAGGGCTTGATACAGCCAATAAACTTGCTATTTTGTCGTCTCTTGCTTGGGGTAGCTGGATAAAAGTTGAAGATATCAGAGTTAAAGGTATAGATCAGCTTGATATAGAAGATGTTTATATTACAAGAGATTTTGGTTATGTGTTTAAACTTATCGGCTCTGCAATAAAAACGGATAAAGGTATAGATTTGTGGGTAGAGCCTTGCTTAGTTGATCATCATCATTCTTTTGCAAATGTACATAATGAATATAATGCCATTATGATAAAAGGTGATGCTGCCGATGATGTAATGTTCTACGGTAAAGGTGCAGGTCAGCTTCCTGCGGCATCAGCTGTAGTTTCAGATATTATTGATTTATCAAAATATATTTCCAACGGAACGGCAGGACAGGTACAAAATGTCGGCTATTCCAAAAATAAAATCGTTAAATTTTTACCACACGGCGAAAGTAAGAGCGATTATTATTTAAGGTTCTCCGTAG
>JAFPUA010000027.1 GCA_017413305.1 Candidatus Ruminimicrobiellum caprinum | reverse complement strand
AAGCTCAGCTTCAAAAGTTTCCCCACAACTACAAGTGATTTCGCAATTAGAAAGTATTGACATTTGGTATATTTTACAAATTTTATATATTGTTTTTCAAACAAAATATAAAATATTTAGTATAATATAATGGTTGTTTTGTCAATAGGAGTGAACAACATGAATATGAATTCATTGAAAACATTTTTTTTATTGTTATTAATGACGGTATTTTTTTTGATTATAGGTAATTTTCTTGGTGGAATTAGAGGCATGCAAATTGCTTTAACTTTTGCCATAATAACAAATTTTATATCATACTTCTTTTCGGATTCAATGGTGTTGGCTGCATATAGAGCAAAACAAGTTTTACCCGAAGAGGATCCAAGATTATATAGTATTGTATCCGAACTTGCTTCGACAGCAAAAATTCCTACACCCAAAATATATAAAGTAAATACGGCTATGCCGAATGCTTTTGCTACCGGAAGAAATCCTCAACATGCCGCAGTTGCCGTTACCGAAGGTATATTAAGAACTTTGGACGACAGAGAATTAAGAGCTGTTATAGCTCACGAACTTTCACATGTAAAAAACAGAGATATTTTAATAAGCTGTATAGCTGCAACTTTGGCAGGGGCCATTATGATGCTTGCCAGAATAGGTTTTTGGTTTGGCGGTGGAAGAAATAACAGAAACAATTCTAATGCAATTATAGCTTTATTGTTATTGATACTTGCACCCATTGCGGCAGCTCTTATTCAAATGGCAATTTCACGGTCAAGAGAATATATTGCAGATTCCGACGGTGCAAGAATGTCGAGAGACCCTTTGGCTCTTGCTTCCGCTTTAAGGAAATTAGCTTATGGAAACTCTAAGCAGGAAAACAATGTTTCTTCAACTACGGCACACATGTTTATAGTTAATCCTTTAAAAGGTAATAATGTCCAAAATTTATTTTCAACTCATCCTCCAATTGAAGATAGAATAAAAAGACTTGAAAAGATGGCTAATGTAGTTAAAGATGATAAATATGATATTCCAAAGGTGATATATTAATGAAAAAGAAAGAAAAAACTTTTATTCTTGATATAGAAACTCAGCAATTGTACTCTATTCTAAAACCGTTTGTTGCGGAAAAATACAGAATAGATCAAATAATTCAATGGATTTATTCAAAAAAAGTTTTAGACTTTAGTGCATTTACAAATATATCAAAAGATATAAGAGGAAATTTAGAATCTTCTTTTAGTTTAAGGAGTTTTACAAATGTTGTTAAAGATGAGTCTATATTAGATGGAACGGTTCGTTATACATTTAGAACTTATGATAATAAATATATTTATGCCGTGTGTTTGCCTGCCGATAATAAAAAAACGGTTTGTATTTCAACACAGGTTGGGTGTCCTATTTCCTGCAATTTTTGTTTGTCCGGTAAAACAAAATTCGTAAGAAATTTATCAAGAGGCGAAATACTGGAAGAAATTTTACATATAGAAAACGATATTAAAGAAAGAGTGTCGGGAGTTTTATTTATGGGTATGGGAGAGCCTATGTTAAATTATAAAAATTTAACATCCGTAATAAAAACTCTTATATCAAAAAAGGAAATGAATATAGGTAAAAGACATATTACCGTTTCATCTATGGGTGTAATTCCTGCAATAAAAAACCTTGCTAATGAAATGTACGGTGTAAGATTTGCTCTTTCTTTACATGCAACAGATGACAAACAAAGAACAAAAATAATCCCTAATATTTTCGATGCTAAAATATCGGATTTACTTAATGTGTGCAAATATTATTTAAAGAAAACAAGTTCAAGAGTTACCATAGAATATATTTTATTGAAAGATTTT
>JAFPUA010000026.1 GCA_017413305.1 Candidatus Ruminimicrobiellum caprinum | reverse complement strand
TAGAAAAAAATGAAAGATAACAGAGTAACAAAAATTTTTATTGTTTCAATTTTGTTGTTGTTTTTTTTGCTTGGTATGCTTTATGTATCAAGACAAATTATTACACCGTTTATCGTTGCGGGATTAATCTGCTATATACTTTCCCCCATAATAAATAAAATTATGTTGTTGGGTGTTCAACGGTGGGTTGCCGTTACGTTATTAACATTATTTATTTTGGCAGGATTAGTTTTTGTTATAACTTCATTAGTCCCGGTTATAACGGCAGAAATAAATTCTCTTACAAAGAACTATCCGAAGTATGAAATACTTGTTAAAGAAGAGTGTGTTGCTGTTGCCGAGAAAGTTCCTGTTTTGAAAAAATATACCGATAAAATTACGAATACGACGGAAAATTCCGAAAATGGGGTTATAGATTTGGCGGTAAGCAAACTGGGAACATTGCCAAAGCATATAGCATCGGTGGTATCTACAATAACGGTTATAATTTTAATACCGATAATAACTTTTTTTATGTTGTTGGGTGTAGGTAAATTTAAAGAGTCAATTATTCAAATTCTTCCGTCAAAATATGTTGAGTTTGTTATATCGTTTATATATGAGATAAATTTTGTTTTGGGCGGATATATTAGAGGGCAGATTATTGAAGTTTTTTTTATAGGAATAGCAACAACTTTGATTTTATTAAGTTTTGGTGTTAAATATGCACTGATAATAGGCGTTGTTTCCGGTGTGTTTAATATTATTCCTTATCTTGGACCTGCAGTAGCTATGGTATCCGGTGTTCTTGCAACGGCTATAGAGTATAAGTCGATTACAATGGTTTTAGAAGTTTTTATCGCATTGGAAATTGTACAGCAGATAGACGGTCATGTTGTGCAGCCTTTAATCGTTGGTAAGAATGTAAATTTAGGTCCCGTTACTATGATTTTTGCTTTATTGTTTGGTGCAAATATTGGTGGAATTCTTGGAATGCTTATTGCTGTTCCTGCATTTGCTATATTTAAGAATATATGTATCATATTTATGAACAGGTACAGAAAATCTTTATTAACAAAAGGTGAATAGAAAAGAATTTATTTTGTGATTTTTTCCGGATAAATTCCGTCAAAACATGCACAACAGAATTTAGTTATATCGTGCTCGTCGGTACAGCAAGCTTTTTTCATATTATCGATATTCAAAAATGTTAAACTGTCCACATTCAGAAATTCTTTAATTTCTTTGTTGCTTTTTACTGCAGAAATCAATTTATCTTTATTAGGAGTATCTATCCCGTAAAAACACGGGGATATTACCGGCGGGCAAGATAAGGCAAAATGTATTTCCTTTGCCCCTACATCACGCAAAATTTTAACAATTTTTTGTGCAGTTGTTCCCCTCACTAAAGAATCATCTATAAGAACAATTTTTTTACCGCAGATAACATCTTTTATCGGGAACAATTTTAATCGTGCAGTTATTTCTCTCATCTTTTGAGAAGGTTTTATAAAACTTCTTCCTACATAATGGTTTCTTATAAATCCTGTTTGAAATTTTATTCCAGACTCTTCAGAAAAACCTTGCGCTGAAAATATACCAGTGTCAGGAACAGGAACAACAATATCTGCCCTTATATCTTTCATTTGTTGAGCAAGATATCTTCCCATTTGAACTCTGGCATTTTTAACGCTTTTGTTGCACAATACACTATCTGGTCTTGAAAAATAAACCTGCTCAAAAATACAAAACTTTTCTTTTTCTTTTTTTTCAAGATAAATATCTTCAATAATTTTACCGTTTTCTATAACTATGATTTCTCCAGGATTAACATTTCTTACAAAAGTTCCCCCTGCAGCATCTATTGCAGAAGTTTCCGAAGCAAGTATATAAGAATTATCTTTATTTCCTAGAACAAGTGGTCTAAAACCGAACGGATCACGAACGCCTATCAATTTGTTGCCGATAATAAAAATAAGAGAATATGCACCTTCAAGTCTGGCTACGGAGTTTTTTATCAGTTCTCCTGCAGAAAAACCTCTGTTTTTTGCAACAAGATGTGCAACTATTTCCGTATCGGAAGTATGGTTAAATATTGAACCGCCTTGAGCAAGTTCTTTTTTTATCGTTTCGCAGTTAGTTATATTTCCGTTGTGAGCTACTGCAATATTACCATGAATACAGTTAAAAACAAACGGCTGAGCATTTAATAATGTGCTTTCGGAATGAGTGGAATAGCGGACATGTCCTATAGCAGTTTTTCCTGTCAAAGTATTTAAAACTTTTTCTTTAAATATTTGCGAAACCAGACCCATAGATTTATGGGTGATGTAGTTTATTCCATCGTTATTTGATGTTATTCCTGCGGACTCTTCTCCTCTGTGCTGTAATGTCAAAAGCCCGACAAATACAAACATTGAGGCGTTGTCAGCATTTTCTATTCCAAATATTCCGCACATGCTATTATCCCCCTGAACTGCTTATATCGACCGCACACTTTGGACTACGCCATTGAATTCGGCTCCCTTATGTGCCAGCCACTTCGCTATTGCTTCAGCACACCGCACTCGCCAAATTCTTCGGCTCATCTTAAATTGAGCGGCCTCTGAAAAAATTTCTTCGAAAATTTTTGTTGTAAAATCACTTCGTAATTTTTTATATAAAGCAGAAAGCTGCTTAAAGTTTTTGCTTTAAGCAGCTTTGCTGAAATTCAATATTTATTATGACGATATTTTATATAAATTCTCGTCGTTTGTCAAGAAAAAAGAGCGGAATTATTGCTATGTTATAATTCCGCTCGACAAAGCATTGCTATGATATGCTTTGAAAATTCTTAATTAGCCATATAATATGTTGCTCCAGTTGTTACGTTAAAATTAAGATATAAATACTTCCCTCCATCATCTGTACCTGTCGGATTTGCTACTCTAGCTAAAAAACAATAAGAATTTGTTACATAATGAGATTCTGCACCGACATAAAACCAAGTATAGTACTTGTTTGTCCTGGCATTAATATTTAAAATAGGATCATTATTGGTGCTTTCATAATAAGATCTCCAATAAAAGTTACCATACTCAGCATAATAAGTTTCTTCCGCAGAACGTATCGTGGATAGCAATGCATATCCTTCTGCTAATTTAGATTTACTGAGATGATCTTTATAAACAGGAACAGATATTGATGATAATACTATTACTACTGCTATTGTAATTACAAGCTCTATTAGAGTAAACCCTTTTATTTTTTTATTCATAAAACCCCCCTTTATTCTAATTCCATTTACTTTCATAAAAAGAAACTCCTGAAGTTAAATTATACGCCATATATATAACAGATCTATTATCTGCTTTTCGTGAGCCAGCAGTAAAAGCAAATTTTATATCTTTTGCATTATGGCTGATACAAAAATCAGTATAATATCTGTTTGCACGAGCATCTATACCTAAAATATTGTCATTGCAAGTGAAACTAGGCCAACCATTTTGGGCAGTTCCTGCAGAACCGGCATAGCAATGAATAAATGTTCTGTATTCTGCATAGTATTTTAATTGAGCATCTCTGATTACACCAAGGAGAGCATAACCTTCTGTTTGTCTTGCTTTTTCAACATTTCCTTTGTATAAAGGTACAGATATTGTTGATAAGATGATAACTAGCGCAACAACTATCACCATTTCTACCAAAGTAAACCCTTTTTCTTTTTTTGAGTTTTTCATAGAATATCTCCTTTTTTATTTTCTTTGGATTTATACAAAAGAAGAATTTTTTGTCAGCAAAAAAAGAGCGACTGTTAGGCAGTGCTTACCCGACCTAACAGCCGCTCTTTTCGCTCCTGTTACGGAGCGAAAAACAAAACCATAAAAATAAATCAACATAGCGTCTGATTTATTTTCACAAATCTTTTAACGACTGTTTTTGGAGTAAGCACTCCTTTTGCTTTCACAAAAGTGTTTTCTACCTCTCGTAGAAAATCCAAAAACTAATCAAATATTAAGTTTTTAAAATTCAAATCTAATAAAACTATAGTCTTAAATCACAATGTTATTATAATCT
>JAFPUA010000234.1 GCA_017413305.1 Candidatus Ruminimicrobiellum caprinum | reverse complement strand
GCAGCTATTACGCCAAAAAGTAAAAGAGAAATTCCCCCTATTACAGCCAGAGGAATACTCTGTATTACTGCAGCAAGTTTACCGGAGAAAGAAAGTAGAACAGAAAAAATTGCTGCACCGGCCAAAACAGAAGAGTTAAAAACTTTTGTTATTGCAATCACACCTATATTTTCCCCGTAAGTTGTGTTCGGCGTGGAGCCAAACAAACCTGAAATAAGTGTTGAAATTCCGTTACCAAATATTGATCGTGCAAGACCGGGCTCTTTGAAAAGATCTTTATTCATTATGTTTCCTATAACTATAAAATGTCCGACATGTTCTGCAATAAGAACTAAGGCTACAGGTAACATTATAAAAACGGCGTCCATATTTATTTCAGGTTTATACAATGTAGGCAGAGCAAACCAAGATGCCTCTTTTACCGAAGAAAAATCAACCAGTCCAAAAAAGAATGAAATGATATATCCGAAAATTATAGACAAAAGAATTGCAAGCACGGATAAGAAATTTTTAAATGCTATTGTAAAAATGATTGTTATTATAAGTGTAATAAGGGAGACAAAAATAATTTTACTGTTAGGGACAGTATCTGTAAATCCTGCCATATTTGCGGCAATAGGCATAAGTTCCAGCCCTATTACAGCAACAATAGCTCCCATAGCTGCAGGAGGAAAAATGACATCTATCCATTTTGTTCCGACAATTTTTATTATAAACGCTGTAAGACAGAAAAGAATACCTACCGCAATAAAACCGAATAAAGCAGCTTCATAACTATACATACTCATTACAAGGAATACAGGAGAAATAAAGGCTACGCTTGAACCTAAAAATGCAGGAATTTTTCCTCTGCAGATAAAAATATATAAAAGAGTTCCGATACCGTTAAAAAATAAAACAGTTGCAGGATTTATTTTAAATAATACAGGTATAACAACAGTTGCAGAAAACATTGCAAACAGATGCTGCAAGCTGAGAGGAATAGTTTTTAATATGGATATTTTTTGATCTGTTGTTATCATTTCCCCTCCATTTATACAAAGTATAACATATTTCTTTTTTTACTTCAATGGACAAAATAAAAAAAGGAACCTGATTTTTAATCAAGTTCCTTTTTTTTATGATACTCTTTTTTATAATGAATTTTTTGATTCAAAATCTTTCATGAAGGCAACTAATTTCTGAACGCCTTCAATCGGCATTGCATTATAAATAGAAGCTCTCATTCCGCCGACGGTTCTATGTCCTTTAAGACTTGTTAAACCTTCTGCAGTTGCTTCTTTTATAAATTTAGCTTCCATTTCTTCATTACCGATTACGAAAGGTACATTCATTAAAGATCTGTCTTCTTTTACGACAGTTCCCTTAAATAATTTGCTGGAATCCAAGAAATCGTAAAGAACTTTTGCTTTTGCTTCGTTCATTTCTTTCATTTTTGCAAGACCGCCCAATTTCTTAATCCACTTGAAAACAAGTCCGCAAATATAAATACCGTATGTCGGAGGAGTATTATATAATGAACCGTTATCTGTTTGGATTTTCCAGTTCATCATTGTAGGTGTGCAGTCCAATGCCGGTTTTTCACCGATTAAATCTTCTCTGATAATTAATATCTGAACTCCGGAAGGACCAACATTTTTCTGAACTCCGCCGTACATTACGCCGTATTTTGTAATATCTACAGGTTCTGATAAGAAACAAGAAGAAACATCTGATACTAGCGGCTTACCTTTTGTGTTAGGAAGCTTTTTGTATTTTGTTCCGTAAATTGTGTTGTTTTCGCAAATATAAACATAGTCGGCATTTTCGCTTATAGGTAAGTCTGAGCAGTCAGGAATATAAGAAAATGTTTTATCTTCGGAGGAAGCAATTTTATTTGCTTTTCCATATTTCTGAGCTTCCTGAAAAGCTTTTTTTGCCCATTGACCTGTAACGATATAATCGGCAACGCCGTTTCTCATTAAGTTCATAGGAACAGATGCAAACTGTAACGAGCATCCACCCTGTGCAAAAAGAACTTTATAGTTTGCAGGGATATTTAATAAATCTCTTAAATCTGCTTCTGCTTCGTCGATAATAGCCTGATATGTTTTTGAGCGATGGCTCATTTCCATAACAGACATTCCCGAACCTTTGTAATTCAACATTTCATCTGCTGCTTGCTGCAATACTTCTACAGGCAATACTGCAGGACCTGCCGAAAAGTTGTAAACTCTTTCCATTTTTACTTTAGTCTCCTTATAAATATAAATTTACAAATATTATTTAAAGCAATATTTTATAAAAAATAAAAAAAAATAT
>JAFPUA010000233.1 GCA_017413305.1 Candidatus Ruminimicrobiellum caprinum | reverse complement strand
TAGATATAAAAGAAGGAACTGTGGTGTTGGCACAAAAAGATGCAAATATTAAAGCTCAAACCGATAAAAAATTTTTAACCAGTGCATCTGCCTCGGCTTTTGAGGGAGGAGTTGTAGGTGTTGCGGTAAATTATTCAAATTCCGATGTTAAAAATTCTGTAAATTTTAACGGACAAATTACAGCACAAAATGTAAATATGGATTCTGTTATAAATGCAAAAAAAGATAGAGTTGTTTCAAGTACTGGAACAGGGGATTCTGCTGCTACGAATATTTTTGTAAACAAATTAATGAATGGTGCTATAGATTGGTTAAAAGGAAAGTTTACCGAAGTAAAAACATCAAAAGAATCAAATGTAAGTTTTTCTTTTACAGGAGCAGTTACATATAACGATAATAATAATACATCCGAAATTATTTTAGGTGAAAATTCGGCAATAACTTCATTACAAGATACAAACATAATTTCAAATATAACACAAGAAAATTTCAGACAAGCTGCAACAGCAGGTGTGTCATCATACAAAAAACATTCAAAGGAGAATGGTGCATCCGTTGGTCTTTCTTTGTTATATAACACAAACAAAGCAATTATAACTGCCAAAGACGGGGCATCAATAGATGCGGCTAACAATTTGAATATTGAATCTAAATATTATATGCCGTTTGATATGACATATTTTGATTTTATTGATAGTTTTAAAGAAGGTAAATATGGCGAGGTAATGAGTAATCTCCTTGATAAGCTTAACGGTAATCTCGGGTTCCAAAACGGTTTTTGTACTACTTGGGCAAACAGTACCATAACCGTTGGAGATGAAGAACATGATTCTAAAATAGGTATTGCCGGTGCAGTCAATATTGCATTTTTCAATACGGATTCAAAAGTAAATTTGGGCGCTGTAAAAATAAACCAAAATGTTGCAGGAAATAATGTTAATATAAATGCATTGGCAGATACATTTGCTTTAAATTTATCCGGAAATTGGGGAATAACATTTTTTGGAAACAATGTACAAGGTAATGGAATTGGTGCCAGTTATGAACAGATGGAATATGATACAAACATTGAAGCAAAAATTGCAGATAATGCTAAGATAACGGTTAATGATGGTTTTTCACTTGAAGCAAAAGATGAACAAATGGATATAACAGTAAGTATTGCCGGCGGTAAAGCAAAATCTTTCGGTCTTGAAGGAACTTTTAATTGGGTAAATATAGATAATGATGTTATAGCAAGTGTGGGAAATGCTCAAGTTAATATTTTAAATGCAACCGGTAAAACTCCTTCAGTTTATGCAAGTGATGACGGTTTATATATAAATGTTGCAGGAGCTGTTTTATTGGCAGATAATATTGGTGTAGGTGTAGGTGTAGCTTTAACCGATATTGATAGAAATACTCAGGCATATTTAGGTCAAGATTATACTTCAAACACACTTATACCTATTGATAACTTAAATACTTTTGACAGTAATAAAGGTTTGGATATTACGGCTGTAAATAAAGGAGCTGTTTTTGCATATTCATTGGCTGCTACGGTATCTACACAAAGTAATGATAAAACTAAAAAAGAATCTTCAAACGGTGGAGATTATGGTATAGGTATATCCGGTGCTTACGGCGGAACAAATATTACCGATAATGCTTTAG
>JAFPUA010000232.1 GCA_017413305.1 Candidatus Ruminimicrobiellum caprinum | reverse complement strand
GTTTTTATTTTTGTGGCAAACAGTATCAAAATTGTTCAGCAGTATCAAAAGGGTTTGGTGGAAACATTAGGTAAATATTCTTCTACCGTAGGAGCAGGTATTAATATCGTTATACCGATGTTTCAAACTTTAAGAAAAGTTGATATGAGAGAGCAGGTTATGGATGTTGCTCCTCAAAATGTTATTACGAAAGATAATGTTACTGTTACCGTAGACGCAATTATTTATTTCCAAATTACAGACCCTGTAAAAGTTGTTTACAATGTCGCAAATTTTGCGTTGGCAGCACTTAAACTTGCACAAACAAACTTAAGAAATGTTATCGGGGATATGGAACTTGATGCTACTTTAACCTCCAGAGAGAAAATTAATAATCAGTTGAGAGCCGTTATGGATGAAGCAACAGACAAATGGGGCGTAAAAATTACCAGAGTAGAAATACAGAAAATTGATCCTCCGAAAGATATTACGGAATCTATGTCAAAACAGATGATAGCTGAGAGAGAAAAAAGAGCAAATATTCTCGAGGCAGAAGGTTTCAGACAGTCTGCAATATTAAAAGCTGAAGGTGAAAAGCAGGCTGTTATTTTGGAATCTGAAGCAAAGAAACAGAAATCTATCTTGGAAGCAGAAGGTCAGGCAGAAGCCATTAAAAGAGTTGCCGATGCACAAAAATATGAAATAGATACTGTTTACAATGCTATCCATGAAGGCAGGCCTACCAATGACCTTATTGCCATAAAATATATGGAAGCATTAAGTAAAATTGCCGACGGTAAAGCTTCAAAGGTTTTCTTACCTTTGGAGACATCAGGAGTGACGGCATCTTTAGCAGGCATAGCCGAACTGTTTAAAGAAAATAATAATAAAGCTTAATTTTTTAATAAAAAAACAGAAATATTAATTAAAATAAAAACAGCAAAGTTTTAATAAAAGACTTTGCTGTTTTTTTGTCGTCGTAATTTAATTACAAATTGCTGGAACACTCCTAAAGTAGGAGTACACTTTCGGACGAAAACAGTAAAAAATAAAACAAAAAAAACTAAAAAAAAGGAGAAATTACAAATGAAGAAAACGAAAGGTTTCACACTCGTCGAGTTGATCATCGTAATTGTTATCGTTGGTATCTTGTCGATCGTTGCAGTACCTGTTTACAAAGGCTACACAAAGAAAGCTATGGGAACAGAAGGTAAATCATTGCTCGGTTCTATCGCAACAGCGGAAAGAGTATATTTTGCAGAGTATAATTATTATTGCGAAAATAAAGACTCTAATGGTACAACAATTACTGATGGCGTAACAAGTTACAATAAAGTATTGGATATTGATGCTAGAAACAACAAATACTTTAAGTCATTTAAAATTGACACTGATAGTTCTAAGACAGATGATAAAGCAAGCTTCACTGCAACAGTTACTGGTGCAGCAGGAACCGGAGCAGAAAACATAAAGTTAGTTTTGACAAACCCATCTTCAGGAACTCCAGTAATAACTGAAGATTATGAAGTTGAGAATAATGCTTATTAATAATTAAGGAAGCATATCAAAAAGGCCTGAGAGAATCTTCTCTCAGGCCTTTTAACTTTTTGTTTTTCAGAAATTAACCGTTAGTTCTATCATAAGTTTTATCAAAGTTTTCGGTGATAACAGGAGCTTTATCAGCTTCCATAACGAGAACCATTTCAATATTTTCTGCTCCGGAAGAAGCATTACCGGTAACAGTTGCCGTGAATGATGCAGCATTATCTCTTTCACTGGAAGCATTGATTTTAAACAATGTAAAATACTTGTTGTTTCTTGCATCAATATCCAAACTTTTGTCATAAGCAGTTTCTGTGTTATTTC